>CAKSOR010000098.1 GCA_934477985.1 uncultured Eubacteriales bacterium | reverse complement strand
CTATTACACCCATTCCCTCTCCGACACGATACTTTCTTCCGTCAACAACCGCGTCAAAGCTGCCATCCAACGCCAGGATGAGCTCGGCGTGATAGTGAAAGTGCTCGCTCACCGCTCCCTGCTTTACACAGCCTATCTTATCATAGCTGTCCTCATATAGTTCTTCCGGCTTATTTGACATTATCATTTTCCCCTTTTGCAGATTCTGGCAAGTTTTCGTCTGTTTCTGAGTAGTATTATAGCATATTTTGTGGTATAATTCAAGTACCTTGGCAAATATTTTATGAAAGGATACAAACGCAATGAAAAAAATGACAAGTCTTATTCTGCTCGCGGCTATGCTCGCGTCACTCGCTTCCTGCGGCGATGAAAAGACTCCCGCGGATGAGACGACAAGCTCTCCCGTCGCCGACACAACCGTCGCGTCCGGCGATCCCGACTACACCTACCCCGGGCTCGACTGCGGCGGCGAGGAGTTCACTATCCTCAATCTTGAAAATATCTGGCAGATGTACACCTACCTTGATCTCGAGTCCCAGACCGGAGAGATAATCGACGACGCTGTCTACGAGCGCAACCGCGCACTCGAGGACCGATTCGGGTTCAAGCTGAATGTCGTCGAATACCCGATCGGCGATCTGATCAAACAGGTCCAGACCACCGTCAGCGCCGGCGACGACACCTACGACGCCGCTTATATCCGCGGCAACAACGTCGCGAGCGCCGTCTCGAACGGTCTCTGTAAGAATCTCTGTGACATCCCCGGACTCAACCTTGACAAACCCTGGTGGAATCAGTCGGTCGTGACCGAGGCTTCGCTCGGAAAGAGCGGCAACACGCTCTATTTCGTACAGAGCGACCTCTCGCTCTGCGCCTTCGACCTCGTCTGGTCAATCTACTTCAACGAGGACATGATGACGAGACTCGGCAAGGGCATGCCATACGACACTGTCCGCGAGGGAAAGTGGACAATCGACTCCTTCAACACAATGCTCAAGTGGGGCACGAACCTGAACGGCGACGACAACTTCACGTTCAGCTACGACAACAAGGCAATCTACGGCTTCACGTCCTTCTACCGGATCTGCGACGCCATGATCATCGGCGCGGGCAACAGGTTCACGACAAAGGGCTCGGACGGTACTCCCATGCTCTCACTCGAGAACGACCGCTTCTATACCACCGCGGAAAAGCTCGCGAAGATCTTCGGCTCTGAGGGCGATTACATCGAGGCGAACCAGAATGGCGTAAGTTACGACAAGATCTTCATGTCGGGACGCGCGCTCTTCTACGGCGGCGAGGTCAAGGCATCCGGCGTCTTCCGCGAAATGGAGGACAGTTTCGGTATACTGCCGCTCCCGAAGTTAGACGAGTCGCAGGAGAACTACTGCGCGTGGATGAACTACGACACGCCGACCATGATCGTTCCCTCGACCAACTCTGACCCCGAGCGCACCGGCGCGATACTCGACGCGCTCTCCTACCTCTCCTACAAGGACATTCTTCCGGCGTACTACAAGGTCAGAGTCTCGCAGAAATCGCTGCGCAACGACGACTCAATCGAAATGCTCGGCATCATCCGCGACTCGCTCTATTACGACGCGAGCCTGACCTACGGCTGGACCGCCGACCTCGCAAGCTCGATAAGAACCGCCGTTATCGCGGGCGACAGCAATGTCTCCTCGATAATCGCCGCTCAGAAGGAAGCCGTCGCCGGGAAGATCGCGGCTACAATGGATAGTCTCGCTAAATAATCCCATTTTTCCTGATTCCCGCCCAAAGAAAAGACGCAGGGGTGAACGTCCGGACGTTCATCGGCATCAGGGCAACGTAAATTCACACAGACAACGGCGCGCACCCGAGGCTGGTGCGCGCCGTTGTCTGTTTTGAAAAGCTCTGACATTCAAGCCTTCATTTCTATCACAGGCAGTCCGAGCCGCTTCGCGACCCTCAGCGTCTTCGCCGCGCCGCCCCATTCGTGAACGACATAGCAGAGCGCGACGTCAGAATGTTCAAGCATATATCGGTTGCGCTTTTCATAGACCGCCTTGTAGTTCCAGGTCTCGTATCCCTCCGGCGCGAGGAAGCAGTCATATCTTTCCGGAGCGAACGGCTGGAAGCCCGGGTAAGGCAGGACAAGCTCGCTCAGAATATCCGGGCGCTCAGCCTTCAGCTTGTGGACGATCCCGGCACAGATACCGTCGAATTCCCCCTTTCCTCCGCAAAGGAAATGGTCAACTCCGCCCTCGATCAGCTTACGTATCTCAGCCTCGACCAGCGCTTCGTTAAGTCCATAGCATCTCGCGTGTCCAATAAATGTTGCTGTTGACATTTGTTATTCCTCCTCAAAAGTGTCCTGCTTTTATTATAGCACATTTTTATGAATAAGTCATCACTATAAGTTATAAAATCCTCAAGGTGGTTCGTTTAATTGCCCACCAATATATTGTATACTATTTCCAGTAGTTGTTATGGAGGATATGAAATAATGCAGGTCGAATCGCTTGGGAAGAATATCCGCACTTTGCGCAGATCAAAAGGAATGAGTCAGGAACGACTCGCGGAGGCGGCAGGTCTTTCACCAAACTACATTGGTATGATTGAGCGCGGCGAAAAGACGCTCTCGCTCGAGTCATTCGTCAACATCGCGAACGCTCTCGGAGCGTCAGCTGATGTACTGCTGTCCGACCTGCTCGTGTCCGGCTACACTGTCAAGGGCTCGCTTTTGACTGAACGTATTGAAAAACTCTCAGACGACGACCGACGAATGATCTACGATGTAATCGAAACACTCATGAAATACTCGCGAAGGGTTCGCCCCTGACAGAAAGTGCCGTGGAATTGTTCCCGCGGCACTTTTTTTCGAAAAAATTCCCAAAAGGTCTGTACAAATCCGGAAGTATGTGATATAATAATTCCATAATCACGTTTCGGAGGTACAAAATGCCGCAGATACTGAAAATCGAGGTCGGGGACATCCTCGAGCTCAAGAAGAACCACCCCTGCGCGAAGAACAGCTACCGCTTCAGGGTGCTGCGCGTCGGAAGCGACATCCGCATGGTCTGTGAGAACTGCGGGCGGGATCTCACCGTCCCCCGCGTCAAGCTCGAGAAGAATATAAAGCATGTCATAAGCGGCGAGGAAACTGCAAAATGAACCAGAATATCGAAAACACTCTCCCGGTCGACGCCGGAACAAAACAAGCTCCGCGCCAAGGCTCATTTATCGGCGTAAAAAACGCCTTCCTGCGCCTTGACGCGCACTTCTCCGGAATGCGCCACATGTGGCTCGCCTTCATCCTGCCGATGGCGGTAATGGCGCTCATCTACATCGCGATGGAGGTCTGGCCGTTCGGAAAAAGCTCGGTGCTCGTACTCGACCTGAACGGTCAGTATGTCTACTACTTCGAGGCGCTGCGCGACATTCTGCGCGGCGAGCAGGGGGTTCTCTATTCCTTCGAGCGCGCGCTCGGCGGCGAGTTTCTCGGAATAATCGCCTACTATCTGGCGAGCCCGCTTTCGAAAATTGTCGCGCTCTTTCCCGAAGGACACATCACCGAGTCGCTCTACACAATACTGCTTCTCAAGTGTGGTCTCTCGGGCATGAACATGTGTATTTACCTGCACAAGTCGCACCCGACAAAACCGGTCAACGAGGTCGTGTTCTCGCTGATGTACGCGCTCTGCTCCTACGGCGTCGTCATGCAGCACAACACGATGTGGTTCGACTGCTTTCTTTTGCTCCCGCTGATCTTCCTCGGCGTCGAGGAGCTTATAAAGTACGGTCACTACAAGCTCTATGTCATCACGCTGGCGGTCGCGGTATTCTCGAACTACTACATCGGCTACATGGTCTGCATCGCGGTCGCGGCTTACTTCTTCTTCAGCTACGGCGTCCGCACCGCCGCCGAGCGCAACCCTCTCGGCGAACGCCACCACTTCATAAAGACCTTCGGGCGGATGGCAATCTTCTCGCTGATCGCCGTCGGCATCGCGTCGATACTCATCCTGCCCGCCTACTACTCGCTGACCTTCGGAAAGACGACCTTCTCGAACCCGAATTACAACTTCCAGCAGAAGTTCGATTTTCTCGACCTGATCTCGAAGATGTATCCGGCGTCGTATGACACCGTCCGCCCCGAGGGCTGGCCGTTCGTCTTCTCCGGAACACTGACGACGATTCTTCTGCCGATTTTCTTCATGACCGGGCGGATAACCCCGCGGAAGAAAATCGCTTTCGGACTTCTTGTCGGCTTCTTCGTTTTCAGCTTCAACTCGAGCACGATCGACCTCGTCTGGCACGGCTTCCAGCGCCCGAACTGGCTCAATTACCGCTATTCCTTCATCTTTTGCTTCGTCATCGTGCTGATGGCTTACATGGTCTTCGAGTTCATACGCGAGATCGAGACCAAGATGTTCCTGTCGGTCGGCGCGGTACTCGGACTGCTGATCTGCATAATTCAGAAGCTCGACTATAAAAACGCGCCTGATCTTATGTGCGTCTGGTTTTCGATCGCGGCGATCGCTGTCTATATGATAGTCCTCGCCGGATGCCGCCACGACTGGCTCGACGGCGCGGTCAACACGATTCTCTGCGTCGCGGTGATACTCGAGCTCTTTTGCAGCGGACTCGCCGATGTCATCAGCCTCGACAAGGACGTGCACTATTCCTCCCGCGCGTCATATGTGAACTTCATGAACGTCTGGACTCCCGCCGCCGACTGGGTCAACGAGAACGACAAGACCTTCTACCGCGCCGAGAAGACCGAGCACCGCAAGACGAACGACAACTTCACGCTCAATCTCCGCGGACTCTCTAACTCAACGTCTACGCTGAACGCCGCGCAGATAAAGTTCCTCGAGGAGATGGGCTACTCGTCGAAGTCGCACTGGTCGAAATATCTCGGCGGCACGCCGGTCTCCGACAGCCTGCTCGGAATAAAGTATCTGCTGAGCTATGAATCGACCGAGCTCTCCGACCTCTGGGGCGAGCCGATATGGAGCGATGAGGAGCATGAGACAGTAGTCAGAAAGAACGATTACGCGCTCCCGCTCGGCTACATGGTCGGCGCGGACATCGCCGAGTACGACATGGAAAAGCAGCTCTCGCCGATGGATCGCATGAACGATCTTCTGACGAAAATGACGAACTCCTCCGAGAAGCTGACCGTCTTCAAGTCCTACAGGAACATCAAGCCGACACTCGAAAATGTCGAACTCTCATACGTCACCGGGCACAAGAAGTACTCGAAGACCAACACCTCGCGCGCCGGAAAGCTGACCTTCACCTTCACCCCGACAAACGACGGCGAGATATTCGTCTACTTCCCGACCGAGTACAAGCGCGACGCGAAATTGAAGGTCAACGGCTCGGACGTCAGCGAGTACTTCACGAATGAAACCTGCCGCATAGTCTCGCTCGGCAAGCATCCCGCCGGCGAGGAGCTGATCGTCACGCTGAACCTCTCTGACGACGATCTCTATATCGCGAACGGCGTCGATTTCTTCTGGTATATCGACGAGGAGCTCTTCAGGGAGGTCATGCCGACGCTCGCCGGGAATGGGTTCAACATCACCGAATTCACCGACTCGAGCTTCGAGGGCACGATCACCGCGACCGGCGAGAAGCCGCTGTTCTTACTCACAATTCCCTACGATGAGGGCTGGCACGTGATGATAGACGGCGAGGAGGTCGAGACCTTCGAGGCGCTCGGCGCGCTCACCGGAATCTACCTCGAGCCGGGCGAGCACACGGTCAGCATGAGGTACTTCCCGTGGGCGGTCAAATACGGACTGATAATCTCGGGCACGTCGCTCGCGATATTCATCGTCATCCTGATCGTCGACTTCGTGATAAAGCGCCGCAGACCGGTCGTCAGGTTCGCGATTGAGCCGACGCCCGACATTACGGCGTATGGCGGTTCAGAAGCGCCGGCTGACAGCGATTCTACGACATCCACCCCTGACGGCGGACAGACGGACGAGACAGCCTTGGCTGACGCTCCGACAGACAACACTCCGGACACAGCGCCGGAAAATAAACCCGAAGGCGATAACGCCTGAAAGGAGAAAACATGCTTTTGAAAATCGAAAAGGACAGACTGACGCTTGATGGCGAGGAATTCTACCTCGCCTGCGGAGATTTCCAGTACTTCCGCTCGCTCCCCTGCGACTGGAAGAGCCGGCTCGAAGCTATGAAGGACTTCGGACTCACGGCGGTGCAGACCTACTGCGCCTGGAATCTCCACGAGAAGAACGAGGGCGAGTTCGACTTCTCGGGAATGCTCGACCTTGGGAAATTCCTTGAACTCTGCGATGAGGTCGGACTCAAGGTTCTGCTCAGACCCTCGCCCTACATCTGCGGCGAGTGGGATTTCGGCGGACTGCCATGGTGGCTTCTGAAGGATCGCCATACGCGGGTCAGATGCTCTGACCCGGTGTTCTTTGAGAAGGTCTCGGCTTACTACAAGCGGCTATGCGAGGAGTTTGTGCCGTATCTCTCGACAAACGGCGGACCGGTCATCGCGGTCTGTGTCGAGAACGAGTACGGAACATTCGCGTCAGACCTCGATTACCTGCACTTCCTCGCCGACGAGCTCAGAAAAAATGGCGTCGATGTGCCGCTCTACCAGACCGACTGCACCGAGCAGGGCATCCGCGCGACAAAACCGCTCGGGATCTGGCAGGCGACAAATTACCGCATCGAGAGCGAGACCGCCGTTCCGAAGCTCCGTGAGATTCAGCCCGACATGCCGCCGTTTGTCGGCGAGTACTGGAGCGGGCGCGCGGTCTACTGGGGCGAGAGCGGCACCCGGCGCGATGTGAAGTCGGTCGCCGCGGGCTACCGCAAGGCGCTCGACCTCGGCGCTTATCTGAGCTTCTACATGTTCACCGGCGGAACTAATTTCGGCTTCATGAACGGCTCGCGAGTCACAAAGCCCTTCGACGGCAGGGGCGAGTCGGTCTTCCGCGCGATCACGACGAGCTACGACTGCGACGGACTGATCTCGGAGGACGGAACGCTCACAGAGAAATACTACGCCTGCCGCAAGGAGTTAGACGAATACCTCGGAAAGCCAGTCAGAAACTACAGACTTTCCGACCCGGAGTTCCAGGAGACCGAATGCAGACTCACCGGAATCGCGCCGCTGTTTGAGAACCTCGGACGGCTCTCAAAGCCGGTAAAAGCGCCTGAGCCGCTCACATTCGAGGAGCTCGGCTGCCCGTTCGGCTTCGTGCTCTACCGCGCCGGGCTGCCTGCGCTCTTTGACCGCGAGCTGCCAATCGTCATAAAAGACGTGCGCGACCGCGCGATGGTCTTCGTCGACGGCGAATTCATGGGCACTTTCACCCGTGACCGCGCGCTTCCGGCGATAAAGTGCAGAGCCGATAAGCCGCACCGCCTCGACATCCTCGTCGAGAACCTCGGAAGAGTCAATTCCCGCCCATTCTTCGGCGAGGAAAAAGGCATAGGCGACGTGAACTACGGAGTCGCGAAGGTAAACGGCTTCGAGTGCTTCCCTCTCGGGCTCGACAACATCGGCGCACTGAGCTATGAGCCGCTCGGCGCAGCCTCCGGAATCGCCTGCCCGACCTTCCTTCGCGGAAGATTCAGCGCGAAACCGGGAGTTCCGACGCACCTCGACACGCGCGGCTTCGGCAAGGGCGTCGCGTTTGTGAACGGATTCAACCTCGGAAGATACTGGGAGATCGGACCGCAGCAGACGTTGTACATTCCCGGCGAGCTCCTCAGGGAGGAGAACGAGCTGGTGATCTTCGAGCTTGAGCACGCGAAGAGCGATGTGAAGTTCATTAAAACCGCGGTCATGGACGAGTTTCACCCTGAGCTTGTGTAAAACCGACGCCGGAGTGTGAAAAATTTATAAAATATACTTGAAAATCTGACGGAAACATGATATAATCAAATATAATTGCCGCTAAAGGCAAAATAATTAAAAGAACCTCCGACTTACACTTCACCACAAACTAACAATAGAACCGAGAATAAAACATTGTTTGAGAAGGTTTAGGGAAGGTGAGGAGGTGTGTCGACGAGTTGCCGCAAGCGGCAACTCGGGGCGGAAAGCCCCTTTCCGCAAGTTGTCGGAGACAACTTGTTAAAGGAGGGTTCCCGCCCCTCTGACAAGAAAGGATCGTTATGGGACTTATTAAGGCAATCCTCGGAGCTACTGGCGGCGTGCTCGCTGACCAATGGAAAGAATTTTTCTACTGCGACGCCATCGGCAACGACACGCTCGTTGTGAAGGGACAGAAAAAGAC
>CAKSOR010000097.1 GCA_934477985.1 uncultured Eubacteriales bacterium | reverse complement strand
TAGATATATAGGAAAACGCTGATTTAAGGTTGTTTTCACGCGAAAGAGCCCATAAATTCAAGCCCTTTTCGCGTGAAAACTCCAATTATTCAGCTTATTCATAGGAATTACCGGAGGGCTGAATGCTCTCCGGCTTTTTTGACGAAAATCATGGCGATGGGCGCTTGCCAACGCCTTAATTCAATGAAATTCAGTCAAATGCTGTCGGATTATATTGAAATATTCATAAATATGTGGTATCATATAAGTTGTAGTAAAAAAAGTCAAATTTGCCAATGGAAAAAATTGGAGGAAACATATATGGTGGAATTGATCAGAAACGGCGCTTATCTCGCCTACGGCAGCACGATAATCGAGGACGGTCCGACGGCTCATCTTCAGCTCGCGGCGCTCGGCAAGGATAAGGTGACTCCCGATGAGGCGCGTAAGAACACGATGGCGTACTCTATTCTCTCGGCGCACAATGTAGGCGGCGAGAATGATCTTAAGATAAAGTTCGACGCGATGGCGTCGCACGACATAACCTATGTCGGAATCATCCAGACCGCGCGCGCGAGCGGACTTGAGAAGTTCCCGATACCCTACGTGCTGACCAACTGCCACAACAGCCTGTGCGCGGTCGGCGGAACTATCAACGAGGACGACCATGTCTTCGGACTCACCGCGGCTCAGAAGTACGGCGGAATCTTCGTCCCCCCGCACATCGCGGTCATCCACTCGTATATGCGCGAGATGATGAGCGGCTGCGGAAAGATGATTTTAGGCTCAGACAGCCACACCCGCTACGGCGCGCTCGGAACTATGGCGGTCGGAGAGGGCGGACCCGAGCTCGTAAAGCAGCTGCTCGGCAGAACCTACGACATAAAGCGCCCCGAGGTCGTCGCGGTATGTCTCTCTGGCAAGCCGAAGCTCGGCGTAGGTCCGCAGGACGTCGCGCTCGAGATAATCGGCGCGGTCTTCAAGGACGGATTCGTCAAGAACAAGATACTCGAGTTCGTCGGAGACGGCATCGCAAATCTCCCGATTGAGTTCCGCAACGGAATCGATGTCATGACGACCGAGACCACCTGCCTCTCGTCAATCTGGATCACCGACGAGGAGACCAGACGCTACTTCAATCTCCACGACCGCCCCGAGGCTTACAGAAAGCTGACTCCCGGCGCGATCGCCTACTATGACGGCGTAATCAAGGTCGATCTCTCGCGCGTCGAGCCGATGATAGCGCTTCCGTTCCACCCGAGCAATGTTTACACGATAAACGAGCTTAACGCGAACGCCGGCGACATCCTCCGCGAGACCGAGAAGAAGGCGGCAGAGCAGTTCGGCGGTTCGGGCGTCAAGCTCAGACTCACCGACAAGATCACTGACAAGGGCATCAGGGTCGATCAGGGCGTAATCGCTGGCTGCGCGGGCGGCACGTTCGACAACCTGATGGCTGCGGCTGATATTCTCGCGGGCAAGTCGACCGGCTGCGGCGAGTTCTCACTGTCGGCTTATCCGGCAAGCCAGCCGACCTATATCGAGCTCGTCAGAAACGGCGCGGCGGCGAAGCTGATGGAAGCCGGAGTGACCCTCAAGACCGCGTTCTGCGGACCCTGCTTCGGCGCGGGCGACGTCCCGGCGAACGAGGGACTCAGCATCCGCCACTCGACCCGCAACTTCCCGAACCGCGAGGGCTCGAAGCCCGGAAACGGTCAGATAGCGGCGGTCGCGCTTATGGACGCGCGCAGCATCGCGGCTACGGCGGCAAACGGCGGAATCCTGACTCCCGCTACCGAGCTCGAGGTCGAGTACACGACTCCGGATTATCACTTCGACAGCAAGGTCTACGACCACAGAGTCTACAAGGGCTTCGGAAAGGCTGAGCCCGAGACCGAATTAAAGATCGGTCCGAACATCGCCGACTGGCCCGTCATGCCGGAGCTGACCGAGAATATTCTCCTCAGAGCCGCTTCGGTTATCACCGATCCCGTGACGACGACCGACGAGCTCATCCCGTCGGGCGAGACCTCTTCCTACCGCTCGAATCCGCTTAAGCTCTCGGAGTTCGCGCTCTCGAGAAAAGATCCGGCGTATGTCGGACGCGCGAAGGCGGTTCAGGTCTTCGAAAAGGCGCGTGAAGCCGGAGAGATTCCCGAAATCGGCGTGTACGACAGAATAAAGGCGATTGACCCCGACGCGACAGCCGCGAATATCGGCATCGGAAGCGTTGTCTGCGCGAACAAGCCGGGCGACGGCTCGGCGCGCGAGCAGGCGGCGTCCTGCCAGAAGGTTCTCGGCGGCTGGGCGAACATCGCGGTCGAATACGCGACCAAGCGCTACAGAAGCAACCTCATCAACTGGGGCATGCTGCCCTTCCTCTCCGACAGCATGGATTTCGAAGTCGGTGACGACATCTATGTCCCCGGAATCCGCGCGGCGATTGAAGCCGGAAAGCGCGAGTTCCCCGCGTATGTCCTGAAAGCTGACGGTTCGGTGAAGAACATCACGCTCAGAATGGACGCGCTGACCGACGACGAGCGGAAGATAATCCTCTGCGGCTGCCTTATCAACTACTACCGCGACGGAAACTGATAACAGACATGTTCGATAACCCCCCAGACTTGTCAATCAAATTGCCGACTTGCGTCGCCAATTTGATACGCTAAAGTCGGGTTATCGAACAGGTCTGATCAAAAACTCTTTTGAGGGAGAACGAGGATGAAAAAGTTCGGAAAAATAACAGTCTTCGCGATATACTATATCGCCGGAATGCTATGCGGCGCACTGATCGGCAAAGGGGCGTTCGTTTCCGGAAACTTCATGATCGGGCTCATCTCGATGGCAATCCCCTTCTGTCTCGCGCTGATTCTCAACATCGCGCTGCACGAAGCCGGGCATCTGATTTTCGGGCTGCTGACCGGATATAAGTTCATCTCCTACCGTCTTGGGAGCTTTACGATCATGCGCTCAAACGGGAAATATGTCACCGGGCGTATGAACGTCGCCGGAACGGGCGGGCAGTGCCTGATGCTCCCGCCTGAGCCGAAGGACGGAAAGGTTCCGAGCGTGCTCTACAATTTGGGCGGCGCGATTGTCAACGCGCTGACCGGGTTTCTGGCGCTCGGGATTTCGGCGGCGCTCGGCTGGAGCTCGTTCCGGATGATGTTCGCGGTCTGCGCGTTCGCTACGGCGCTCGCAAACGGAATCCCCTTCCACGCCGGTTACATCGACAACGACGGAATGAACGCTCTGTCTCTCCGCAAAAACCCTGAGGCGCTCGAAGCCTTCTGCCTTCAGCTCAAGGTCGCGGGAGCGCAGACCGACATGCTGAGACTCCGTGACATGCCCGCGGAGTGGTTCGACATGCCGTCGGAGGACGCGATTGACTCGAACACTCTGGTCGCGACAAAGGCGGTTCTGATTGAAAACCGGCTGATGGACGAATACAGGTTCGACGAGGCTCTGGCGCTCGCCGAAAAGCTCTGCCGGAAGGCGACCGTGCTCGATCTGCATAAGCAGCTGCTGAAGCTCGACATCGCGAGCATACTCTTCCTGAAGGGGCGTTCCGATGAGGCTCTGCAAATACTCGATGAAAAGCCGGTCGTGAAGGCAATGAAGCTTCTGAAGGTCTTCCCGCCCTGCCTGCGGACAAGGTACATAGCGGCAAAGCTCGGCGGCAGAGGGAGCGACGTTTCGGCGCGGCTCGAGTTCGACAGAATCTGTAAAAAATACCCATATAAGGGAGATATTGAGAGCGAGCGCGGGCTTATGGATATAGCCGACAAAGCGCTCTCAGACGGGAGATGAGGCGAATCTCGCCTCATCTCCTCTCTCATGTGATGGAATTGTGATGTCGCGCTAAATTTTTGCTGAAACCTGTCGATAAATTCTCTGTGTTCAAGATTTATTCATAATAGTGTGATATAATATTTTTAATGCGATCCGAAAAATTAATGATTTGCGAAAGGATAGTCAAACAATGATCCAGATCCAGAACCTCGTCAAAAGGTTCGGCAGCAAATACGCGGTGGATGATATTTCCTTCACGATTGACGAAGGAGAGGTTGTCGGTTTCTTAGGTCCTAACGGCGCGGGAAAATCGACTACCATGAATATGATCACCGGGTTCATGTCGTCGACCTCCGGAACAGCCTCGATAGGCGGTTTCGACATTCTCGAGAATCCGACCGAGGCTAAGAAGCTCATCGGTTACCTCCCCGAGCAGCCGCCGCTCTACACCGACATGACGGTCAGGGAGTACCTGAACTTCGTCTACGAGCTCAAGGGCTGCAAGCTCAACCGCAAGAAGCATCTCGGTGAGATCTGCGAGGTCGTCAAGATTGCCGACGACTACAAGAAGGGCAGACTAATAAAGAACCTCTCAAAGGGCTATAAGCAGCGCGTCGGCATCGCCCAGGCGCTTGTCGGCAACCCGAGAGTCATCATCCTCGACGAGCCGACCGTCGGTCTTGACCCGAAGGAGATAATCGAGATAAGAAACCTCATAAGAACTCTCGGCGAGACCCACACCGTCATACTCTCGACGCACATTTTAACCGAGGTTCAGGCGGTCTGCGACCGTATCCTGATCATAAACTCGGGCAAGCTGATCGCCGACGAGAGGACCGAGAACATCGCTAAGATGATCGAGGGCAGCCGCCGTCTCAACGCGCGCATCTGCGGTCCTCAGCGCGACGTACTGCGGGTTCTCCGCTCGATAAACGAGATCACGACCGCCGAGGTCTTCGGCGACCGCGAGGGCGACAGCTTCGTCTACTCGATCGAGTCGAGCGCCGGAGTCGACATCAGAAAGCCCCTTTTCTACACGCTCTCGAAGAACAACATGCCGCTTATCGGACTCGAGCAGCAGGGCACGAACCTCGAGGACATCTTCATCTCGCTCGTCGACAAGCCCAAGGACGCGAAGACCCGCAGAAAGGACGACGCGCCGAAATTCGACGTCAAGCCGGGATTCGACGCGGGCGCGGACAAGCCGGACGATTCCGACGACAAGCCGGCGTATGACGTGCTCCCTGACAGCGCGGAAGTTCCGGAATCCAATGAGGAGGAAAACAACAAATGACAGCGATCTACAAACGCGAGATGCTATCCTATTTCACCTCGCCGATAGGCTACGTGTTCGTGGCAGTGTTCCTGGCGCTCAACGCCTTCATCTTCTCGATCTGCACCCTGATGGAAGGCGAGAACTCGAGCGTCGGCTCTTACTTCACGATGGTTATGTTCATATTCATAATCCTCGTCCCGCTGCTGACGATGAAGAGCTTCAGCGAGGAGCGCAGGATGCGCACCGAACAGCTTCTTCTGACCTCTCCGGTGAGCCTTTTCGGAATGGTTTTCGCGAAGTTCCTCGCCGCTTTCACGATGTTCGGCGGGACGTTCATCTTCGGAAGCCTCTTCAACTTCGCCGTGCTCTACAAGTACTGTGAAGAGCCGAACGGCGCTGTGCTGATCTCCGACTCAATCGGTATCCTGCTCATCGGCGCGGCGTTCATCGCTATCGGACTCTTTGTCTCGTCGCTTACCGAGAACCAGCTCGTCGCGGCGGTCGGAACGATGGGAATCCTCATCTTCCTTCTCCTCGTCGGACTTCTCACAAATTACATCGACTCGTATGTTGTGCGCACCGTAATCAACTGGATCTCGATCTACAGCCGCTTCGGAAACTTCGGCTACGGAATACTCGACCCGGCGACGATCGTCTATTATTTCTCGATCTGCTTTGTTTTCATGTTCCTCACCGTCCGCATCTACGAGAAGCGGCGCTGGTCGTGATGACGCGAGGGAGGTAAAATAAAGTGAAAATCAACGGCATAAACCCTGCCTCGACCCGCAAGCTCAAGTACGGCGCGACGGCGGTCATTCTCACCGCGGTCGTCATCGCGGCTGTGGTAATATTCAACACGATCTTCTCGGCTCTCGTCTACAAGTACAACTGGTACGTCGACATGACCAAGGAGGGCATCTACGGACTCTCCGACCCCGGCCGCGTGCTGCTCGACGAGATAGACGCGCCGATAAACATCCGCTTCTGCGCGCCCTACGACGAGCTCGAGAACAACTGGTACACGAAAATGGTGCTCTCGCTTGTCAAGGAGATGGCGTCGGAGTACGACAACATCACCTACGACTACGTCGACATAATCAAGAACCCGACCTCGGTCGCGAAGTACAAGGCGACGACCGCGACGAGCATCAAGACGACCAACGTCATTGTCGAGAGCGGCACTGAGTTCAGAGTTTTCGCCCTGAACGCGCTTTTCACCTCGAACGAGTCGGGCAATGTCTGGGCGTTCAACGGCGAAAAGAAGCTCATCTCGGCGATGATTCAGATCACTCAGGCCGAGTCCCCGATCGCGTACCTCACCTACACCCACGGCGAATACTCGGCGATTCAGGTTGTCGATAAGGCCGTCGCGAGCGGGCAGGCAACGACTTCCGAGGTCCTTGAGCTTCTGAAGCAGAACGGCTACGACGTCTCGATGCTTGAGCTTCTCTACGACGCCGGCTACGAGATCCGCGGAATCGACCTCACGAAGGAGGATTTCGACCCCGACGGAAGACTTCTTGTCATATGCAACCCGATCTACGACTTTGAGGGCATCTCGGAGGACACCAAGGGCAGAAAGTCCGAAATCGAGAAGATCGACGACTTCCTCGACAACTACGGAAATCTGATGGTCTTCGTCGACCCCGACACCGAGGAACTCCCCGAGCTCTATGAGTTCCTCTCCGAGTGGGGAATCGCGTTCGACGACTCGATAATCAAAGACCCGACAAGCTCGCTTGACACCGAGCACTATTCGCTGGTCGGCGATTACGCGGTCGATTACTCATCGCAGACTTCGTCTTCCTCGAGCAGTCAGACCGAATACAATCCCGACGCTCTCGGCGCTTCGCTCGTCAAGTCGATGACCGAGCTCGGCACTCCGCCCAAGACCGTCGTAAAATACGCGCGTCCTGTAAACCGCCTCTGGGATTCTAAGGACGGACGCATAACCTCCACCGCTGTGTATACCTCGAGCGGCGCTGAAAAGTATGTCGACGGCGAGAAGGTCGACTCGGGACGCTATCCGCTGATAGTTCTCTCGCGCGAGTCGAGATATGTCTACGAGACCGACGCGAACGGCGAGAGAAGCCAGGTTCTGCACTCGAACTACGTGTTCGCCTGCGGATCAAAATACCTCACCTCGTCGGATTACCTCGAGAAGAAGGCATACGGCAACAGCGACATTCTCTACGCTATGATGCGCACGATGGGTAAGACTCAGGTTCCCGCCGACCTCAAGTTCAAGGTATTCGACGATGAGTCGCTGAATATCACGACGGCTCAGGCTACCAACTGGACGATATTCCTGACCGCTGTCATTCCGGCATGCTTCCTTGTCGCCGGAGCTGTGGTCTGGATCAGGAGAAAGCACGCATGAACGAAGAAAACAAGAATTACTCGACTCTTGAGGAAGAGGAAGCCGAGGCGAAGGCGAAGAGCGAATCCACGCTCTTCGGTGCGCCCCAGCCGCTTGACTCCGACATAACCAAGCGTCAGAAGACGAGCGTCGCGAAGAGACAGCGCAAGACGATAATTATCGTTGGTATCTGCGTCGTCGCCGCGATATTACTCTACTTCCTTGTCGTCAAGCCGATTGTCGACTATGTCGAGGAAGTCAAGAAGGATCAGATCGAGCTGCTCGACGGCGAGGTTCTCGGAACGAACGACAGAATACTGATGTTCGAGCACACCGAGAAGAAGAACATCCAGTCGATTGACGTGCACAATCAGTACGGCGAGTGGGGTGTCTACTACGACAAGGACGACGATACCTTCTATGTCAAGGATCACCCCGAAGCTCCCTACAGCAAGGAGCAGCTCTCGAGTCTGGTCGTCAGCGCGGGCTACACGCTGTCGATGACAAGAGTCACGACCGACGCCGAGGATATGCACGAGTACGGACTCGCCGACAGCGACAATCCGGCGTGGTACACGCTGACCTCGCGCGACGGAAAGACTCACACCGTCTATATCGGAAGCCAGATTCCGACCGGCGCGGGCTACTATTGCCGCTACAAGGGCAGAAACGCCGTCTATGTGCTCGACTCGACGCTGAGCCAGACGCTTCTCCAGCCGCTCGAGGCGATGATCACGCCGACTCTGGCGCTGCCGATGCAGACCAACGACTACTTCACGGTCAAGAACTTCGCCATCCTCAAGGGCGATGAGCTGAAGGTCATGATAACCTACCTCGATGAGGAGGAGAAGGCGGCTGAGGCTTCGATGAGCTCCTACAAGA
>CAKSOR010000096.1 GCA_934477985.1 uncultured Eubacteriales bacterium | reverse complement strand
GAAAGTGCAAGCCGAACCTCATCATCCGCGGCAAAGTCGCGTCGCGCGCCGACTCGACGGTCGTCGATTATTCCGGAAAATACGCGGCTGATTTTCTCGACTCGGACGCGTCGGAACAGGCGAAAACTGCCTGCGCCGCCGAATATCTCGTGACACCCTACACAATCGAGGTCAGCGAGAATTTCCTCGGCGAGGACATCGAAGGTCTGACGCTCAACATGCCCTACGGAATCCACGGCAATTATCAGCGCCGCGAGAGAAAATATCCTGTGCTTGAGGTCGGGAAGGAGTATGTGTTCTTCCTGCGCGGCGATATTATGTATGGCGAGAAAGCGTATTTCCTTGCGTTCCCGCCCGCGTCGGCGATTGAAGTGAAAAATGGAAAGCTCGTGACCGACGCGGACAAAATTGACGGCGTGATATTCGGCGGCTTTTCGACATACAAGGAGCTCGAAGGGCGGCTTGAAAAGTATATCGAGGAGAACAATCCCGACACCTCGATGGACAGATTCGGAGAGAAAAAATGATTGAGATAAAACGGCTCGACCGCGCGGAATACGCCGGTCGGAAGCTGACGTTCGGCTATGAGACGAACGGATATTACGATATAGAGCGCGAAGCTGACGGATTCAGATTCGTCTACAAGCCATTCGGCAGGACGGTTGAAAAATCGTTTGATGACGAGTTTTTCAGCGAGTGGCTCGACGACCCGGTCGGGTTCGGCGCATTCGAGGGCGGGCGGCTGATCGGCTACGCCGAGGGCTTCCTCGAAAAGTGGAACAACCGCTACAGAATAAGCAATATTGGCATCTTCGAGAGCTCCGCGAGAGGTCGCGGGCTCGGAAGGCGGCTGATGGAGACGATCCTTGCCGAGGCGGAGAAGTCGGGCGCGCGGATGGTTGTGCTCGAGACCCAGACCTGCAACGAGAACGCGATTGCTTTCTACAAGAAAATGGGCTTTGAGATCATCGGCTTCGACCTCTACTCCTATACGAACACCGATCCAGAGGCGCACGAGGTGCGTATCGAGATGGGAAAATTCATATGAACAAAAGGAACTCCTTCGCGGAGTTCCTTTTTGTGCGGGAAAATGCACGTAATGTATTGAATTTCACGATTAAGTATGTTATAATTACCAAAAGGAGAAACGCAAAATGTATGCTGACAAGATAAATTCACTTCTCGACTACATCGAGTCGAACCTAGCGGGCGAGATCTCGCACCGCGAAATGGCTGAGATGATGGCAATGTCGGTCTATGAGCTCCGGCGGATATTCGCCTTCATCATCGGCACGCCGCTTTCCGACTACATAAGACAGCGCAGGCTCGGCGCCGCCGTCTTCGACCTGCGCGGCGGGGAGCTATCGATAACCGAAATCGCCGCGAAATACGGATATGACTCGCCGTCGTCATTCTCACGCGCCTTCCGCGACATGCAGGGAGTCAGCCCGTCCGAGGCGAGGAGCGGAGAGGTAAAACTGAAAGCCTATCCCCGCGCGTCTCTGCGCTTCAGCGTCACCGGCGCGGACAGCATCGAGTTCAGCCTCATAGAGCGCCAGAAGCTGAAGCTCTGCGGAATGCGCGGAGTCTCAGACCCGCTCCGCTCGGACTGCGGCGAAGAGATCTGGAACGCCTACTATGAGAAAGGCTATCATGACCGTCTGCTCGGGCTCTTTGACGGTAGGGAGTTCGCCGCCTACACCGACCTCGGCGAATCCGGCGTCGGGTGCCATATCGGCGCGCTGATTCCGCTTGAAATGGAGACTCCGGAGGGAATGGACGAACTCATAATCGAGCCGTCGCTCTGGGCGGTGTTCGACGCGGTCGGGACGCTCGACTGGCAGCAGAGCGGCGCGTATTACCGCGTTGTGACCGAATGGCTAGAGTCGTCAGGCTACGAACGGAATCCGGACATCTGCAATCTCGAATCCTTCCCGGTCGAGCCGCGGGAGGAATCCGAGGACATGAAATGGAAAATCTATTATCCGATAAGGAAGAAATGAGGAAAAAATGAACGATATCATAATCATAACCGGCGCGACGAGCGGCTACGGAAAGGCGACCGCGAAGCTCTTCGCCTCTGAGGGCAACACCGTTATAATCACCGGAAGAAACTCCGGAACACTCGAAAATACCGCGAAGGAGATCGGCGCTGTGCCGTTCAGAGCTGACGCGACCGACCCAGCCGACTGGAAGGCGCTGCGTGAGTTCGTCATGGAGAGGTACGGCAGAGTTGACCTTCTGCTCAACAACGCCGGCGGAGGAGTCGCTATAAAGGAGACCGCCGATCAGTCGGTCGAGGAGATCGACAGGGCGATAAAGCTGAATCTGAACAGCGTCATCTACGGTTGCCGCGAGTTCGCGCCGGTTTTCAGGGCTCAGAAGGGCGGAACAATCATCAATGTCTCGTCGGTCTGCGCAAAGCACGCCTGGCAGGGCTGGACGGTCTACGCCGCCGCGAAGTGGGGCGTGCTCGGCTTCACAAAGGGGCTGACGACCGAATTAGGACCCGACGGAGTCCGCGTCACCTGCCTTGTCCCCGGCGCGGGCGACACAAATTTCGACCGCAACGCGAATTTCGACCGCGGCTCAGTGCCCGGACTCAAGGCTGACAACATCGCCGAGGCAATTCACTCGATCTACAAGCTCCCGAAGAGCGTCTGGGTCGAGGAGATGACCGTCTGGGGCATCGACCAGGTTGTGATTCCGCTCTGATTACCGCGGAAGGAGCACGCTATGAAGAGATTCATTCCCGCCGCGGCCTTTGAGGAGCACGGCGGCTGGGTCGTCGAGACTCAGTCAATAGAGACGCTCGGCTCGTCGTATCTGATGGCTCACGGGCTCGGAAAGCCGGTCGCCGACGCCGAGACTTATGTTGAGCTTCCCGGCGGAAACTACTACAGAATCTACGCGCTGACCCGCGACTGGACGGCGGTCTGGGGGCGCGGAAAGCCCGCCGGACGCTTTGAGCTGCGCGCTGACGGAAAGCCGCTCGCGCTGCTCGGGACGAACGGCTCTGACTGGGACTGGCAGTTCGCCGGGGAGATACACGGGAGCGCAAAGCTGTCGCTGCACGACCTGACCGGCTTCAACGGTCGCTGCGCCGGGCTGTTTCTGACCGACTCGGACGACAAACCCGAGATAATCGAAGAGCCGATAACCGACTTTCCGGAGGAATTCGACTTTATCGTCGCGGGAGGCGGAGTCGCCGGAGTCTGTACGGCACTCGCGGCGGTAAGAAGCGGAGTGAAGACTCTGCTCGTCGAGGATCGCGGGGTGCTTGGCGGCTGCAACAGCTCCGAGGTTCGCGTTTCGATGGGCGGACAGCCTCACGCCGGACCTTATCCGCACCTTGGGGATATTGTCGATGAGATTTCGCCGATAATGGGCAGCGGCGCGACCTATTCGGGCGAATACTATGAGGATTCGCGCAAGAAGTTAGTTTTCGAGCTCTCGCCGCGGAGTCTATGGAGAATAGAGCTTAACACCGCGGTCACAGGCGTCGAGCGAAACGAAAATAAAATCACTGCCGTTATCTGTCAGTCTGCGCTGACCGGAAAGCGGACAAGATACCGCGGGAAGCTCTTCTCCGACTGCACCGGAGACGCCGTGCTCGCAAGAAAGCTCGGCTGTGAGACGATGTACGGCACCGAATCGCGCGAAAGGTTCGGTGAACAGTTAGCGCCCGATACAGAGAAGCGCGAGGTCATGGGGCAGTCGATTCTCTGGCTGACTAAGGACACCGGGAGATACTGCGATTTCCCCGAGGTGGATTTCGGCGTTGAAATCAATGAAGAAAAATGTCTCTGCGTAAAAGGCGGCGACTGGGAGTGGGAGAGCGGACAGTACCGCGATCAGGCGCTCGAGGGCGAGCTGATACGCGACTACGCGATGATGGCGATATTCGCGAACTGGTCGTATCTCAAACACCATTCGGAGCGAAAAGCCGAGTTCGCAAACCTGAAGCTCGACTGGGTCTCGCCGATCGGCGGAAAGCGCGAGAGCTATCGCGTCGTCGGGGATCACGTGATAACACAGCCTGACATCGACGCGAAGACGCCCTATCCGGACGGCACTGCGGCGATAACCTGGGATATCGACCTGCACTATCCCGACCCGAAGTATAAGGACGTTTATCCCGAGCCCTTCCGCTCCTGCGCGTATCACCGGGGCATACACGCGCCGTATCCGGTTCCGTACAGATGCCTTTATTCGAAGGACACAGACAATCTCTTCCTCGGCGGAAGGATAATCTCGGCGAGCCACGTGGCGTTCGCGGCGATTCGCGTAATGCGGACGCTCGGGCAGCTTGGCGAGGTCGTCGGAATGGCGGCGGCGGTCTGCAAGTCGCACGGAACGACTCCGCGCGGGGTGTATGAGAAGCACCTGGACGAGCTGATCATCCGCATGCGCGCCGGAGTCGAGAAGCCTTATTACCACTCCTACCCGACCCGGACGAGCGACGAGCGCTATCACATCAAGGAGATCGGCATGCTGAGAGTCGTCCCCTGCGAGGGTCAGCCGGACGATATGGCGAGGATAAAGAGAGACCCGGCGCTCTTTGAGCGGCTCGCGGCGCTCGGGGTCACGCATGAGAACGGAAAGAAGCTCGGAGAATTCTGAGAGGACGGTGAAATTTCATGAAAACACTGATTGAGGCTGAGAGCTTTGAAAAGCTCGGCGGATGGGTAATTGAGACGCAGTCAATGCAGAACATCGGCTCGGCTTACATAATGGCGCACGGCATGGGAATCCCGGTCGAGGACGCCGAGACGGTAACAGAGATAAAAGACGAGGGAGTCTATACCTTCTGGGCGCGAACCCGCGACTGGACAGCGGTCTGGGGACGCGGAGAGCCCGCGGGACGCTTCACGCTGAATGTTGACGGTCACGCGCTCGATGTGACTCTCGGAACGAACGGGAGCGAGTGGAGATGGCAGAGAGCTGGGAGCGCTTATCTCACGGTCGGAAAGCACAAAATCGCTCTGCACGATCTGACCGGGTTCAACGGTCGCTGCGACGCTGTCTATATAACTGACGAGGGTGACGAGCCCGAGCAGGACAATGAAAAGCTGCCGGAGTTCAGGCGGCAGATATGCGGCATATCGCTCGAGGACTGCCCCGAGGAGTTCGACCTTATAGTCGCGGGCGGCGGAATGGCGGGAGTCTGCACGGCGCTTGCCGCGATAAGAAGCGGAGTGAAGACTCTGCTTATCCAGGATCGCGGAGTGCTCGGCGGCTGCAACAGCTCGGAGGTTCGCGTCTCGCTCGGCGGAGTACCGCACGCGGCGCCGTATCCGAATCTCGGAAACACGGTCGTGGAAATCGGACCGATAATGGGCAGCGGAGGAACTTATTCAGCCGAGTACTATGAGGACGCGCGCAAGCTGCGTGTCTTTGAGCTTGAGCCGCGCGACAGATACCGAATAGAGCTGAACACGGCGGTGGTCGGCGCAGAGAGGGACGGCGAACGGATAAAAGCGGTGATCTGCCGCTCCTGCGTTACCGGCAGGGAGACGAGATACCGCGCGAAGCTCTTTTCCGACTGCACCGGCGACGCGGTGATAGCGAGGATGATGGGCGCTCAGACGATGTACGGCACTGAGGCGAGAGATGAGTTCGACGAGTCTTTAGCGCCCGAAGAAGCCCGGAACGAGGTCATGGGGCAGTCGGTGCTCTGGCTCTCGAGCGACACCGGACACTATTCCGGATTCCCGGAGGTTGATTTCGGAATTGAGATAAACGACGATAACGTCCTGAACGTCAAGGGCGGCGACTGGGAATGGGAGAGCGGTCAGTACCGCAATCAGGCGCTTGAAGCCGAGTATATCCGCGACTACGCGATGATGGCTGTTTACGCGAACTGGTCTTATCTCAAGCATCACTCGATATACCGGAAGGAGTTCGAGAACCGGAAGCTCGACTGGGTCTCTCCGATAGGCGGCAAGCGCGAGAGCTACCGCGTCGTCGGCGACCATGTGCTGACACAGAACGACATCGAGAATAAAGTCGCCTTCAGCGACGCGACCGCCGCGATAACCTGGAATATTGACATCCACTATCCCGACCCGGATTACACCGAAAGATATCCCGAGCCCTTCCGCTCATGCGCGTATCACCGCGGAATCGGAGCGCCTTACGCCGTTCCGTACAGATGCCTTTATTCGAAGGATGTCCCGAATCTCTTCCTTGGTGGACGGATAATCTCGGCTACGCATGTGGCTTTTGCCGCGATAAGGGTCATGCGGACGCTCGGGCAGTTAGGCGAGGTCGTCGGAATGGCGGCGGCGATCTGCAAGAAGCATGACGCTGAGCCGCGGGATGTCTGCGCAAAGTACTTCGGCGAGCTTGCCGAGAGAATGGAGCGCGGTATCCGCACGCCGTATTATCACGGCTGGCTGCCCAGCGACCGTGGACAGTCGTACCATTTCAAGGAGCTCGGATATATCCAGATACCCGGCGACTATGAGCGTGTGCTCGCTGACCGGAAACTCTTCGAGCGCGTCTGCCGACTTGATGTAACCCACCTTGACGGTATGAAGATGCGCGAGCATGACAAAAGCTGACTTGAGTCACACCGCTTATCAGAGAAGCGGAAGAACCGAAAAAAACAGATATGGAGGACATAGCAATGAAAAGATACATAGCGTGCGTGATTATGTGCGCAATGCTGCTTTCGACCGCGTCCTGCGGCGACAGTCAGGGACAGACCGACGTAACGACGCCGTCCGGTACAGAAGGCACGGAAACTGCCGCCGACACCGCGCAGAAGCCCGACATTCCGTCCGACCTTACATTGGGCGGCGAGACGATAACGATTCTCTACCGCGACGGAATGAAGGACGAGTTCTGGACCGAGGAGCAGACCGGCGACGTTGTCAACGACGCGGTGTTCAACCGCAACGCGGCGGTCGAGTCGGCTCTCGACTGCAAACTCGAGTACATCCCGAACGTGAGCACCGACTGGAACGGAGGCTATCAGGCGGTCATCTCGAACAGCGTGCTCGCGGGCGACGAGGAGTACGACATAATCTCCGGACCGTCCTTCCACATTCCGACGCTGATTGTCGATGGCTATCTCTCGAACCTCAACGGAATGAAATATCTCGATTTCGACAAGCCCTGGTGGGCGCAGAGCCTTCTCGAGACGACGGCGTTCGGCGACAAGATTTTCCTTGTCAGCGGCGATATTTCGATGGGAATGATCCGTTATCTGCACTGCACCTACTACAACATGAAGCTCGGCGAGGACTATGGCGTCGGCGACATCTACAAGATAGTGCTCGACGGAAAGTGGACGCTCGACAAGCTCGAGGAGCTGACAAAGGATCGCTACGAGGATCTGAACTCGGACGGAAACGTCGATGTCGAGAACGACCGCTTCGGTTACCTCATCAACAACACGACGCTCTGGAGAGCCTATATCGACGCGCTCGGAGTGAATTATCTCTACATAAACAAGAAGGGCGTTCCGGAGTTCAATTTCAGCGACGAGCGTTCGTTCGACGTCGCGGACGCGTTCACAAGACTCATCGGCACAGGCTCGAGCCCGGATATATATATGACCGGCACATGGGGCAATGAAGTCATCGGAAAGGTGTTCAAGAACGATCAGGCGATGTTCTGCATGGGAAGATTCGTCGACTGCGAGACCGATTACCGCGACATGAAGTCGGATTACGCGATAATTCCGGTTCCGAAGTGGGACGAGAAGATGGATTACGCGGTGACGATAAACGGAAGTGAGTCGACCTTCGGCGTACCGGTCAACAGCTCGAAGACCGACTACATCGGCGCGGTCATGGAGATGCTCGCGTATGAAAGCTATGAGAAGGTAACCCCCGCCTACTATGAGTCGGCGCTCAAGATAAAGTACACGCGCGGAGACGACGCTGACAGCGCCGCGAAGGTCATAGACCTCATAAGAAACGGCGCGGTCTTCAACCCGATTGTCCAGCTCTCAAAGCTGCTCGGCGGTTCTGACTATATGATCCAGAACAGCTTCACCGAGGGCAAGGGACTGGCGAGCGTCTTTGCCGAAAAAGGTCCGGCGCTTGAGGAGAAGCTCAAGGAAGTGCTTGAGAAGATCTCATAAAAAAAACCGAAAAGGTCGCTCTGACAGGCGACCTTTTTTCGGTTTGCAAAACAAAACGGACGCGGTTGCCCGCGCCCATTCTGCATGAAAGGAGAACACAATGAAATCTATTTAAGGCAATACCGCACAATTCACGGCTTGCGCCTTAAGCACGCATCTGCTTGCGCCTTTTCCGTCATACGTCACAAAAATTCTTGA
>CAKSOR010000095.1 GCA_934477985.1 uncultured Eubacteriales bacterium | reverse complement strand
GCCCGCGAGCTCAACCTCAATATGATGTGGCAGGGCACTATGCAGGAGTACTTCGAACTCTATGAGACTACCGCCAAACACCTCAAGAAGCGCTTCGGCGACTCGATCAAGGTCGGCGGATTCGCCTCCTGCGGCTTCTATGGCGCTGTCCGCGAAAATCCCTCTGACCGCGAACTCTATTTCGTCGAGTTCTTCGAAAAATTCCTCGACCACGTCGTCGAAACCAATTCCCCGATCGACTTCTTCTCATGGCACAGCTACGCCTCCGTCGACGCCACAATGAAGATGGCTGACTTCGTCGACGCCGAGCTCACCAAGCGCGGTCTCGGCGACCTCGAGACCCAGTGCAACGAGTGGAACAACGCCTCACAGCTCAAGTTCCGCGGAACTTCCTTCGCGTCGGCTGAGGCTGCCGCCATGATGATCGGCATGCACGACAAAAAGACCGATATGATGTGCTACTACGACGCAAGACTCGGTCAGTCGATGTACGGCGGTCTCTTCGACCCGATGCACCACGTCCCGCTCTGCGCCTACTACTCCTTCAAGGCGTTCGGCGAGCTCTACGCGCTCGGAAACCGCGTTGAGGCGGTCAGCGACAAGAGCGGCGTCTGGACACTCGCCGCGGCTGACGGTGAGAAGCACGCCATCCTCATCTCGAACACCGTCGGCGAAGAGGTCGTGAAGACCGGCATTCCCGGCATGAAGGTCACCCTCGTCGACTCCGAACACCTCTTCACCGCGACCGACCTTGACAGCGCTGAGTTCACGCTCGGACACGACCAGGTCGCTCTGCTAACAAATTATTGATATTCCGGGCGTCCCGCAAATACGGGGCGTCCGCTATTTTCAAATGGGTCGAATCAGCGAATTTTGAGCCCCTGAATGGACGTTTTTCTATAAATCCGTAAAAAAATTTATAAATTTTCACGTTTCCTCTTCCATTTTTGCCCGAAATGAGTTACAATATATATGGGAGAGCACTGATTTAAGGCAATACCGCATAATTCTAAGTGCGCAGATGCGCCAGCGAATTTTTCGTCAGACTAAACAAAAATTCGCAGGCGTGGCAGGTCCCACGTCAAGAATTTTTGTGACGTATGACGGAAAATTAGCAAGCAGATGCGTACTTAAGGCGTAAGCCGTGAATTGTGCGGTGTTGCCTTAAGGTTGTTTTTCGCGAAAGCCCAAATTACTCAGGATTTCCATGCGCTCCCATTGAAAGGACTGGAAAAATGAAAACCTACGGAAAAAAGACCTGGCTGATCCCCGACTGCTTTCTTGACCCAGTGTCAAAGGGCGATCTCATAAGCCACGAGGCGATCTGCGTCATCAACACGTCAGCGGCGAGAGCCGAGATAAAGCTCACGCTCTTCTTCGAGGACCGCAACGCCGACAGCAGCTTCTCCTCATTCTGCGAGCCGATGCGCACGCACCATATAAGACTCGATAAACTGAGAAACGGCAGGGGCGAGGAGATCCCGCGCAATGTTCCCTACGCGATACTCGTTGAGTCGAACGAGCCGATCGTCGTGCAGTACAGCCGCCTTGACACCGCTCAGCCCGAGCTCGCGCTGATGACCACGATTCCCTATGGAATTGACTGAGAGGCATCCGGGATGAAGCTGCTTTTCATCGGCAACAGCCATACATAAGAGATGTTCGATAACCCTCCCGACGTGTAAATGAAAATGCCGATTCCATCGACATTTTCATACGTTAAAGTCGGGTTCTCGAACATGTCTAACCAAAAACGACCTGCCGGAGCTCGTCTCGCGGAAGTTCCGCGAAAACGGGATTGACTGCGGCGCGGTCATGCTGGCACAGCCGGGCTGGACGCTCACTCAGCATTCGGTGAGCCCGGAGGTGTCGTTCAATATCCGTTTCGGCGGCTACGGCTATGTCGTTCTTCAGGAACACGCGCATCCTTTCGAGGACACGAAGCGCTATCTGAACGCCGTGAAGCTCCTGTCAGAGCTCGCGAAATCCGCCGGAAGCATCCCGCTTATTTACGGCACATGGGCGCGCAAAGCCGAGCCGGAAAAACAGGCTGAGATGAGCGCGGCATACGAACGCGCGGCAAAAGAAAACGACTGCCTGCTGGCAGACGTCGGCGGGATATGGTGGGATTACCGCAAGGATCACCCGCAAACCGAGCTGTTCGCGGAAGACGGAGAGCATCCGTCGCCGGCGGGCTCTGACCTCGCGGCAGAGATGATTTTCAAAACCATCCGAGCGGCGATGAAAGATTAAAACAAATTTTACAAAGGAGTAAATAAAATGAAAATTCCATTCAAAGTAGACTTAAACGGTAAGGTGGCACTCGTCACCGGAGGCGGAGGAGTTCTCTGCTCCGAGTTCGCCAAGGCGCTCGCCGCTAACGGCGCGAAGGTCGCTGTCTGCGACCTCAGAGAGGACGCCGCTCAGAAGGTCGTCGACGAGATCGTCAAGGACGGCGGCACCGCGATCGCTGTCGGCGCGAACGTCCTCGATAAGGCGAGCCTTGAGGCTGCGCGCGAGACCATCCTTTCGAAGTTCGGCACGGTCGACATTCTCCTCAACGGCGCTGGCGGAAACAACCCCAAGGGCACAACCTCGAAGGATAACCTCGACCCCGAAGACCTCGAGGGCGCGGCTGAGGGCATCAAGACCTTCTTCGACCTCGATCCCGCCGGAATTGAGTTCGTCTTCAACCTCAACTTCCTCGGAACTCTCCTCCCGACCCAGGTTTTCGCAAGGGACATGGCAAAGAAGGGCGACGCCGTCATTCTCAACGTCTCGAGCATGAACGCGTTCAGACCGCTCACCAGAATTCCCGCTTACTCGGGCGCTAAGGCGGCAGTCTCGAACTTCACTCAGTGGCTCGCTGTCCACTTCGCTAAGGTCGGCATCAGGGTCAACGCTATCGCTCCCGGCTTCTTCCTGACAAACCAGAACCATGACCTGCTCATCAACCCCGACGGAACATATACCGCGCGTTCGCAGAAGATTCTCGCGCATACGCCGATGAACCGCTTCGGAGTGACCGACGACCTTATCGGAACGCTTCTGTGGCTGGTCGATAACAACGCGTCGGGATTCGTCAACGGAGTTGTTGTGCCTGTTGACGGAGGCTTTGCGGCTTACTCCGGTGTCTGATAAAACGCCAAAGGCGTTTTGTCAATTATTCAATATTCATTATTCATTAAAAATCAAACAATTCAATCTGACTATAGAATAGCCCGCCAACTAAAACAAGCGAGCCGTCCTTTTCCGGACGACTCGCGTTTTATTTTACCAGCGCCATTCACTCAAGATACTTGATCGGACCAGGCAGCTCAACAACCTTCGCGACGCCGTCATCGCCGACCTCAAGCGAATTGTAACTCCTCATCGTAAAGCGGAAAGTTCCCTTCCCATTCGTGGTTTCCTTCAAGCGTGTCCTCATCCACCCAGTGAATGCCGCCTGTCAGGTTGTCAGCAGCCTCCTTCGGATAGTAATCAAGATAAGGCGTCATTTCCAGGCTGTCCGGGTCATAATAGAGCTCTCCCGAAAGGTCAAGCACGACAAAGCGGCTGCCAGCCTGAACCGCGACCCTGCCCGCGCCGTTATATTCAATAATCAGATCTTCCGGGTCGTTCAGTTCATACGCGAACCCGCTTGGATAAACGCTGTATCCGGTCGAGATTTCGACGGCTTTCAGCGTTCTTTTCATTCTGTCGGAATCCTCCTGAATATAGACACGTATATCGCCATAGCTCGCAAACGGTTCAAGAACGCCGTCCGGCGCGGATTCAAAGTCCGGATACCTGAAATTTTCATCCGGACACTCATAGTGCCGGAACAGTTCATCGAGTTTTGTGGCAATGTGCTCGGTATCTGACGACAAAAATATGTCCTTCGCGAATATCTCACCGCGGCAGAACGATACACGGATCTCTTCCCCCGTCATCGAGCGCAGATCATCGGTCGTCAGCAATGTACCCCGGCGGTCATCCGGACAGGCGGTTTCGGTGAGACGCTGATCACTCGCTTCCGCCCTTCGCGCCGCGCATAAGACCAGACCGGTGCCGCATAAACACGCGGTCAGCACACAGACAATGCCATATTTTTTTCATTAAAGTAGTTATCCGCGGCAATCAGTCGATATACGCCATCTGCGGCGTAATATCGACATTCAGCACGCCGCCGCTGATTTCGTACTGCACCTCATAGATGAACGCCTCGAAGAACTCGACCGGTACGTACAGCGAATCGCCGACGAGCGTGAACGGCGTGCCGTAATCCCACTCCATGTCCATGTTGATCGACTTGAGATGCCCCTTGAACGACGCCTTCGTGTCCCCGGCGAAGAGCGCGGCGCGGCGGATGTAATCGTCATCGACGTTGACCTCGCCGGTCCCGGCGTTCCACTCGACCCGCAGTCCGAGACTCTCGGCGACCGCGCGGAGCGGGACCATCAGTTTTCCGTCGGAGTAATAAGGCGCGGCGGGGAACTCTCCGGAGTCAATCAGCGTGCCGCGTGCAAAGAGACTGATCGAAGCGTAGTTCTCGTCGGTCTTCTTGAGGTCGGACGCAGGAAAAACGCCCTTTATATCCGGTACGTCAGCGGCGGCAGGAGTCGTGAACGTGAGTGCGGCGCAGAACGCGGCGATAATCTTTGTGAGTTTCATTTTTATTTCCATAGCTTCCACAAACGCGGAAGCCTCCCTTCTTTCTTGTTTCGGGAAATTAGACGCGGAAAGGCGCGGTTTTGTTCCCGCTGAAGAGAATTTATTTTGCAGAGAGCTCGGTTTCTGATATAATCAGGTCGTAAATTGTCCACCAGATATAAAAAAGCCGACCTCCGCGTTTTCGCGGAGGTCTTTATGCTATCAGTTTCTGCACTTGTCCGCGTCGATCGCGAGCACAACCATCAGCGCGTAAAGCGAATCCCTCTCGTCCGGCACGTCTATCGTATAGGTGTCGGTGAAGTGAAAGAGCTCCTTCGAGACGTTCGCGACAACCTCGCCGCGCTCGTCGGTTATCCGGTAGTCCCAGCCGAAAAAGTCGCCTTCGACCTGCCAGCCGCGGAAATCGAGCGTGTACACCGGAGTGAAAAGCGAGAATTCCCGCTCGACTCTGCCGACCTCGCGCCCGCCGATCACTATGTCGAACTTCGGCATGAATGTGAAGACCTCCTGCTCGAGCCGTCCGAGCTCGCGGTCGTCCTTATCGTAGACCCTGAACGAGTGCCCCCAGGCGAGCTGTCCCTCGACCCTGAACGCAGTGTGCGCCTCATCGTAATCGAAATCATCCGCGCTCATCCCATCCGGGAGATAATAGATATTATAACTGTCGAACCAGGAGAAAAAGCGCTGTCTGAATAAAAGCTTCATACTGACCTTCCTTTCATTTCAAGGCGATTTCCGCCCTGAACCTTCCGATCGAGCGCGCGCCGTCGGGCGCTTTGCTGACGTCCGTGACGTCCCAGCCGTCCGGCTTCGGAATCTCCCCGAGCGTCCATTTTTTGTCCTGCTTTGTGTGACTTATGAGTATCGCGGTCTGCCCGCAGGCGGTGAACGTAAGCAGCGTGACCGCGGCCAGCAATGAAATAAATATCCGTTTCATCTTAACATCCCGTAGAATTTCTCAATCTCCCCGCTGTTGCCGAACTTCCGCTTCGCGAGCGTCTCGGTGAAACGGTCGCAGAGCGCCGGAGAGTCGAGGAGCTTCTTTATACCATCATATATTCCCTCGGAGCTTATCGGGCAGATGACGCCGAGCGCGCCGTTCTCGAGCTGTTCACGCGCCGAGAGATAGTCGCAGACCATTATCGGCTTAAACATTATCTTCGCTTCCTCGACCGAGATCGGCTTGCCCTCGTGCCGCGACGGCTGAGCGTAGATGTCGCAGTCGCGCAGGTAGGAATATGGATTCGGAGTAGTGCCGAGGAAGAGCATCATGTCGGCGACTCCGGCGTCGACGAGCATTTCGGACAGATGATCCTTGTACTCCTTGTCTCCGTCACCGAGCACGTACCAGCGGACATTGAAATTCCCCTCGCGCAGCTTTTTCAGCACAGGAACGACGAGATCGAGTCCCTTCTGCTCGCCGATGCGCCCGATGGTCAGTATCCGCTTGCCGGTAAAATGCGTGTCGGGGAAGGTCTCGCCGCGAAGCGCCAGATCCCAGATCTGCTTCGGGTTCGTGATATTCTCCATCATGACGCAGCGGTCGGCTATCTGCGGAAGCTCTGAGCGCAGCGAGTCGTCTATAGCCTTCGAGACCGTGACGACCCTGTCGCACTTCTCGAAATACGGCAGGTAAATATCATTGTCGCGAGGCGGATTCTTGTAGTCGAAGTGCAGCCAGGCGATCTTTTTCTTCGCCTTCACCTTGTCGCACATATAGAACATCGTCCGGTCGCCCCAGTAAGCGACCGCGACATCGTATTCCTCCTTGACCGCCGGCATTTTCTCCATGAAGTGCAGCCACATCTTAGTCGCGATCGACGCGCGCTTTTCACCCTTCGTGAACACGCTCCCGACAAAGTAGGGGAATATCTCAAAGAGCGTCAGCGGATTTTCCCTCACAAAGCAGTCAGTCAGCGTCTTTACGGCGTTCTTGCCCGAGAGCAGGAACATGTCGCCGTACTTCTCCATGACCTCGACCCTTACTTCCTTCGGAATCTGGTCGAGCAGCAGTCCCTCGCGCTTCGCCAGCAGCAGGGTCACGTCAAACCGCGAAAAATCCAGGCAGGACAGGAAGGAAAGAAAGGACTTCTCGCTCCCCGCGCAGTTCATAGTTATGCCGACGACGAGCATCTTAGTCTTCAAAGCTCTCCGCCTCCTCGTATAATTCCATCAGCCGCGTCTCAATCTCCTGCTGGCGCTCGTAAAGTTCGTTCATATGAACATAGTCGCTCTGCTTCTCCTCGTCGGACTGAGCCGCGATGACCTTCTCGAGCTCAGCTTCGAGCTTCGCGGTCTCCTCGGCGTTCTTTTTTATGCGCGAGCGCTGACGGCGTTCAGCCGCCGCCTGCTCTTTTGAACGCAGATACTGCTCCTTCGAGTCGGTCGTCTGGGCGGTCGACTCCTCGGCGGAAGCCTGTTGATTTCTCGCCTTGAAGACCTTGTATTCCTCGTATCCGCCCTTGTAGTCGACCGCGGGCTTTGTGCCGAGGTCAAGGATGCGCGTCGCGAGCTTTGAGATGAAGTAACGGTCGTGCGAGACGGCGATTATCGTGCCGTCGAACTCAAGGAGCGCCTTTTCGAGCGCCTCGCGGGAGTTGATGTCAAGATGGTTGGTCGGCTCGTCGAGGATGAGCAGATTCATCCTCGAGAGAATCAGCTTGCAGAGAGTCAGCCGCGCCTTTTCGCCGCCGGAGAGCACCGAGACCTTCTTCTCAATGTCGTCGCCCTTGAAGAGAAAGAGCGCCAGCGCCGAGCGTATCTCGGTCTGAGTCAGGTTCTCGTAGCAGTCCCAGAGCTCGTCGAGCACCGTGTTGTCGGGATTAAGGTTCTGGTTCTCCTGGTCGTAGTAACCGACCGTGACATTGTATCCGAGCTCAAATTCACCCGAATCGGGCGCGAGCTTGTCGGCGATTATCTTGATCAGCGTCGATTTTCCGCAGCCATTCGGTCCGGCGATGAAGAGCCGGTCGTGCTTCTTGACAAGAAACGACAGGTCCGAGAAAAGCGGCTTGTCCGGGAAGGCTTTCGAGAGCGAACGGACGGTCAGGACATCGTTTCCGCTCTCGCCCGACTTTGTGAAGGTGAGTCTGATCTTGTCGGGGAGATCCTCGGGGCGGTCAATTCTGACCATGCGGTCGAGCGCCTTCTGGCGGCTCTCGGCGGCGATGATATTGCGTTCGCGGTTCCAGCGGCGCTGCTGCTCGATGTAAGCCTCGATGCGGGCGATTTCCCGCTGCTGGTTCTTGTACTGATGCGCCAGAATCTCGCGGTTTTCGGCTTTCAGCTCGACATAGCGGGTGTAGTTGCCGTTGTAGAGCGTCGCGTGCGTGTTCTCGATCTCAAGCGTACGGTTGGTGACCTTATCAAGGAACCAGCGGTCGTGCGAGACGACGAGCAGAGTGCCCTTCCAAAGAGCCAAGAAGTCCTCGAGCCACGCCAGAGTCTCGATGTCGAGGTGGTTCGTCGGCTCGTCGAGCATCAGGATGTCCGGCGAGGCGATAAGCTGCTTCGCGAGGGCGAGGCGGGTCTTCTGACCGCCCGAGAGCGAGGAAATGCGCAGATCCCAGAAGCGCTCGTCGAAGCCGAGATTCTTGAGTATTCCTTTGCAGCGCGAGCGGAACTCATAGCCTCCGGCGCGCTTGAAGCGCTCCTCGAGCGAGGTGT
>CAKSOR010000094.1 GCA_934477985.1 uncultured Eubacteriales bacterium | reverse complement strand
ATCTTTGATCCGTCGGGATTCCGTCCGGTGCGGTTGAGCGTATAATCGTGCAGAAGTACACATTTGTCGTCGGACGTGAACTTCGTGTCGACCTCGATCATCACGTAGCCGAGTTCCTTCGCGGCTCTCAGCGACGCGATTGTATTTTCGGGGTACTCGTTCGAGACTCCGCGGTGAGCTTCAAGCAGAACTGACATATTAATTCACCTCGTTTATCTCAATTTCGGCGGAAATATTCGAAATATCGCCCGAGAGCGGCGGATTCGTGCCCTCGCGCAGGCATGCCGCCGTGCCGAACGCCGACGCCATGCGCAGCTTCGATTCGTCGTCCATGCCGAGCGACTCCGCCGCGATGAAGCCCGCGATCATGCTGTCGCCCGCGCCGATCGTCGATACGGCGTCGATTTTCTTCGGTCTCGCGCGGAAAACGCCATCGTCAGAGATGAGAATCGAGCCGTCGCCGCCGAGGCTGATTATCACGTTTTCGATGCCGCCTGAGTGCAGTTCGCGCGCTTTTTTGATCATTTCCGACTCGTCGAGCCTGCCGAAATAAACCTCGAGCTCCTCGGAGTTCGGCTTGATCAGCCACGGCTTTATTTTGCGAAGCGAATCAAGCCCGATCGACTTCGAGTCGATGACAGTTTTTGCGCCGTTTTCGCGGAGCTTCACAAGGAAATCGACCGCTTCGGACTCCGGAATTCCGCCGGGAAGGCTGCCGGTGAAGGTCACGATGTCGCTTTCACCCGCGCTGAGCCGCTTTTCGACTTCGCCGAGCAGGGAAGCGTCGCACGCGAAGCCCTTGAACGACAACCGTGTCTCGTCGCCTGCCGCCGGATGAATCGTGATGTTCTCGCGGATGCGCCCCGGGCGGACGATCTCGTCGAAATCCAGCCCCTCGGCTTTCAAGCCGTCGCGGAATTCGGCGGCGTTTTCACTGCCGAGCACGACAAGCGCGCGGTTCGGAATCTTATTTTCAGTAAGCGCGCGTGAGATGTTGATGCCCTTGCCGCCGACGTCGCGGGCGATTTTTTCGGCTAAATTCTCGTGTCCCGCGCGGAACTCGGGCAGATAGGCGTGGATGTCGAACGCCGGGTTGAGGGTCAGTGTCGTTATCATTGTTTACCTCCGAAATTATCGAGCAGATAGTCCTCGGCTGCTTTTGACCAGAGTCCGCCGTTCTCCCTGACAATGCGGTCAAGCTCCCTGAAGCGCGGGTCGGACTGCTTCCCGAGGTCGTCGAGCGAGATCAGCGGCAGGTCGAGGTGGTTGTAGCAGAGCTTTTTCGCGCCGGTCGGCTTCTCCATCGCGAAGATCGTGTCGGCGTACGCGCCGAGTCCGAGGATGTGCGAGACCATGATCGACGGGTCGATGACGCCGGTTTCGATGAGCCTTATCGTGTCGACCGTGTCCTCAGGGATCGAGCCCGCTGTGCCGACGATATGGATTCCGTCGTAGTGGATGCGGTAGAGGTTGATTCCGGCGGTCAGCGAGTGGTCGGCGGGTCCGGCGAAGAAGTTGATGCAGCCGTCCTCAGCCGCGATCTCGCCGGCGAGCGTGAAGAGTCCGCCGACCGGAACCATGACGAAAATGTCGTCAAATCCGCCGTCAGAGAGCTCACGCAGCAGTTTCGCGGGCTCCTCGACGCCTGAAGTGTTGACGTAAACGAGCTTCGCGCCCGACTCTGCGGCTTTTTTCGGCGGATAGCGGCGCTCGGCGAGCTTCAGGCGCTCCTCGTTGATGTCGATGACCGCGACGAGCGAGGATTTCGCGTAAGCCGCCGCCAATGCTGCCGTCGCCAGTCCCATCGGACCAGCTCCGCCGAGGATCGCCAGCTTTCCGCCGCGTTTCGCGCCATCAGTGCGGACGTAATTTTCGTAGTCGGTGTGGTAAAGCCCCTTGAATCCGCGCAGAACGCAGCCGATCGCCTCAACGAGCGAGCCTTTGTACCAGCCCTCGCCCTCGAACGGGAGCAGGCATCCGCGCTCGAGAACTATTTCGGGAACGACCGCGTAGGTCGCCGCGCCGCCGATGCAGGGGTAGGAATAGCCCGGATCGTGACCGTTTTCGAGCTTGAGCGCCGGCTGGATAATGACCTTCTGACCGACCTTCCACTTGTCGGTGAGATTTTTGCCGACCTTGATGATCTCGCCGCACATTTCGTGACCGATGATGACGGGATTCTTGTCGACATCGTCTGGGACGCGCTTGTGATTCTTGCCCTGCCTGACCGCCTTGTAGGTCGACTGGCAGAGCGAGTCGGTCATGACGCGCATCAGTACCTCGTTTTCGGTCGGTTCGGGCAGCTCGAAGGTCTCGAGCCGCAGATCGTTCGCGCCGTAAAGACGCACTGCTTTGGTTTCCATGCTAAATTCTCCTTGACAATCTGATTTTTTTGTGGTACAATAATTATAGCAAATTTTCACGTTTTAGTCAAGTACCGCCGCGAATGTTGACAAATAATCATTCCGCGGCATCAAATAATCACAAATAATCAGGAGGAATATCAATGACGATCACCGAACGACAGCAGGTCATCCTGAAACTTTTATCCGAGGACGAGTCGATAACCGTGAAAGAGCTCGCGGATAAGCTCTTCGTCAGCGAGCCGACCGTCCGGCGCGATTTCAGCGAGCTCGAGCGGCGCGGTCTGATCACAAAGCTCTACGGCGGCGCGCGAATCAGGCGCGAAGGCGCGGCGCCCGATTCCGAAATCCCGTTTCTGCTGCGTGAGAAAGAACGCCTGCCAGCGAAGGTCGTGATGGGCAAAAAAGCCGCGTCGCTTGTGCGCGACGGGATGGTGCTGATGCTCGACGGCTCGACGAGCGCCTACAATATCGTGCCGTTTTTAGAGGGCTTCAAGGACCTGATCGTCGTGACCTCCGGCGCGAAGACCGCGGTTGCTCTCGCAGAGCTGAACATCAACACCTACTCAACCGGCGGGCGGATGATCATCCACTCGTTCTCCTACGTCGGCGAGCAGGCGGAGGAGTTCGTCAGGCACATCAACGCCGATCTGCTGTTTTTCTCCTGTCGTTCGCTGTCGGACGACGGCAAGATGACCGACGTCTCGGTCGAGGAGGTCAATCTGCGGCGCGCGATGTTTGCCTCCGCGAAGAAAAAATATCTTATGTGCGACTCGTCGAAGCTCGGGAAGACCTGCTTCTACAACCTCGGAACGCTCGACGAGATTGACGGCGTCATCTCGGATTCAGACAGATTTGAAACTCCGGAGACATAAAAAAGTTTGGTTTTCGATAGTTTTGGTTTGGTTTTGATATTGTAATTCCCGGAAAAATGATGTATAATTATTGTACAATAATTTGAAAAGGAGAACTCCAATGAAACTTCTTCGCACACAGGCGGCGTTCTTAGCGGCGCTGCTCGCATTATCCATCACGTCCTGCGGTGACTCCGGAAAGCCGACCGAATCCACAACCGCTGGCGGCGACACGACGCCGACCGAAACTACCGCGCCCGGGCCCGAGATCCGCGACCTCGGCGGCAAGAACATCAACATCCTTGTCCGCACCGAGTGGAACTACGAGTTCATGGTCGACGAAGAGACCGGCGACACGGTGTCCGACGCCATCTATCAGCGAAACTCACGCGTTGAGGACACTTACAAGTGCAATCTGAACTTCATCGACTTCGCCGGTGACTGGGCGAATCACGACGATTTTACAAACGTAATCCACAATTCGGTGCTCGCGGGCGACGGCGCGTATGACTTCGTCGCGGGCTATCAGGCAGTGCTGACGACCAACATTCAGAACGGCGACCTGATGAACCTCTACGATGTGCCGAATCTCAATCTGACCGCTTCGCACTGGACTCAGCAGGGCGTCGAGGCGCTGACCTACAACGGTCGGTGCTATGAGGTCGGCGGCGACATCGCGGTCTCGCTCCTCAAGGGCATCAACTGCATGTTCTACAACAAGAAGCTCGCTGAGGACTACAAAGCGCCCGATTTCTACCAGCTCGTCGACGACGGAAAGTGGACGTTCGACAAGGTGCTCGAGGTCTCGAAGGGCGTTTACAAGGATCTGAACGGCGATGGAAACAAGAGCGACGACGACCAGTTCGGCTTCGCTTCTTTCAAAACCTACACGCGCAACTACATCGTCTGCTTCGACACGCCGACGATGAAGGACGGTCAGGTTGTCTGGAACAACGAGCACACGATCGCGGTCGTTGAGAAGGTGGTCGACGCGTTCAACAACAACCCCGACGTTTATTTCGGAAATGATCTTAACACGACGAACAAAATGTTCACCGAGAGCCGTGCGCTGCTGATGCACTCGATGCTCGGAACCGCCGAGACGATGCGTTCGATGGACGACGATTTCGGAATTCTGCCGCTCCCGAAGTGGGACGAGTCGCAGGAATCCTACTACACGACGACCGCGAACGACGTTTCGATGATGTGCGTGCCGCTGACCGCGCCCGCTCCTGACGTTTCGGGACTGATTCTCGAGGCGATGTGCCGCGAATCCACCGAAACGGTCGCGAAAGCGTTCTACGAGACGGCGCTCAAGGGTAAATACGCGCGCGACGACGATTCGCTCCGCATGATCGAGCTCACGAGAAGTGTTCTGACCTTCGATTTCGGCGCGATCAGCTCGATGGCAACCGACGTCACCGGCGCACGTTATGAGGTGCTGATCACCAATAACGACAAGAATTTCTCGTCCTGGTACGCGTCGAACGAGTCGGTCATCAAGGAAAAGGTCGCGGCTTACCTCGAAAATTACACGAAGTAAAGTGCCCGGAGCTTGTTCCATTCTGACAGCTTTGAAATCAGTTTCACAATAACCAACCTGCGGGTCGGTGCGGAGATCGTTACGCCTGACCCGCCTTTATTTTAAGGAGAAAACATTGAAACACAAAAAATTACTCGTGCTCGGCGCGACGGCGCTTGCCTGCGGAATCGCGTCGGTTTACGGCGGCGACTGCCTGGTCGTCGGGCTCGATTCGTCGGCGGGCGGTGAGTTTGCCGACGCGATGGACTGCCACCCGGTCGATTTCTCGAAGCTCGGCGCGGCAGGGAAGGAGCTTTGCGATGAGCTTACGGCGCGAGGCGTGCTGAACGACCGCGGGGAGCTGCATATTCTGGCGCTTGCCGGGGTGTTCGCGAAGAGATTTCTCGATTCGGGCTGCGAGCTGCTGCTCAGTTCGACGATTATTTCTGTAGAAAAAACTGGCGAAGGATTCCTTGCGACGTTATTCACGGCGGTCGACGGGTATATTCAGGTACTGGCGGACGAGGTCATCGACACGCGGGTCTGCGAATCCGACCTGGCGGGCGGCTGCGAGAAGACCTTCGGCGTGATGCTCGCGGGTGAAACTTGTTTCGGAGAGCTGCCCGGCGCTAAGATCGTCAAGGGCTTTTTCGACGATGAATATGTACTGAGATTTGAAGTTCCGGCGGAATTCTCGATTCCGGACGCCGAAAAGTTCGCCGACGAGTGGCTTGAAACTAATTTCGCGCTGCTCGGCAAGGCAAAGGTCGTCTCAATCGCGCTGATGTTCGGCTGTGATTCGCCGGAACCGCTCGATTATTTCAGGGACGGAATACGACACATCCCGTCGGGAGCGTTTTCCGACGCGGTTTCGGCGTTTGACAAGGGGGCTTCGCTGTGAAAAGACATACGATTATTGAAGGAAAAAATGTCGCGTGCGAGTGCGAAACAAGTTTTGATCTGACCTGCGACGTGCTTGTGATCGGGCTCGGAACGGCGGGCGCGATAGCCGCGATATCCGCCGGAAAGCGCGGTCACAGGGTCATCGGAGTCGATTTAGCGCCGCTTCCGGGCGGAGTCGGGACGGCGGGCTGCGTCTGGGACTACTATTACGGCGCGCGCGGCGGACTCTATGACGAGGTGAACTCGGTCGCGGACGAGCTGATTTCGACCGGACATTATCTGAACTCAACCGTTCAGGGCTACAAAAAAAGCTATCCGACAACTGTAAAGGCGCTCGCACTCGAGAAAAAGCTCGATGAAGCCGGCGCGAAGTGCTTCTATTCGGCGCTTGTGACCGACGTTTTCACCGACGGAGACGATGTCGTCGGCGCGGCGTTCGCCGAAGATGGAAAAAGTTTCACGGTCGGCGCGAAGATAGTGATTGACGGCGCGGAGGGCGAGGTTTTCCGGCTGCTTGGCGTGAAGAATCTCGGCGGACGGCGTTCGGACAACAAGACCGCGCGATTCTCAAGAACGGTCGGCATGATGTCCGGCGAGTCGGGCTCGCGGCAGATCCACGGTGTCTGGCGCTTCTGCGAGCAGTTTTCAGGGCTCGACGCGTTCGGTTCGGCGCGGATGACCTACAAATGGACGGCGGCTGAACCGGGACTCTGCGAGAAATTTTCGGAGCGCAATCGGCTTTACTCGCTTGGCTGCGAGACGGCGAAGCGCGAGGTTTTCTGCTGCGAGACCGAAAAAGTGTACGATTTCCGCGAATATCTCGACCGGAATTGCCCGGATGATGTGATTTTCTATACTTTCTCACCGCTGGACAACTCGAATCCGGATTTCTGGGACGAGGACGTTGAGTTTCAGGACTGGCAGGGGCTCTGCGACATGCACGCCTACGGTTATACTACAGGTGTAACGCCGGGAATGCTGATTCCGAAGGGCGTCGGCTCAATGCTGCTCGCCGGAAAGCACATCGGCACGGGGCACACGATGTCGGCGGGCGTCAGAATGCGCACCGACATGGAAAAATGCGGCGAGGCGGCGGGCGTAATGGCGTCACTGGCGCTTGAAAAGCGTGTTGAACCGCGCGAGCTGGATTATCTTGACATCCGGAACGAGCTTTCTGAGACGAAATGCTACGACAAAACTAACGACCGCGGCATCTGCGACCTGAACTGGTGCGACGGCGACATGTGGAAATCTGTAGAGCTTCCGAAGACCGCCGACGAGCTGAAGCCGATTCTGGCGTCGATTCACCCCGCGCCCGGACTGATCTCCGTCAGACGCGGCGAGGTCAAAGCGACCGATGAGCTTGTGAGCTGGCTCTCCGAGGGCGGACTTCTCGCCGAGAACTCCGCGGTCGCGCTCGGCCTGCTCGGCGACCGGCGAGGGCTTCCGGTGCTCCGCGGGATTCTGTCGCGTGAGCCCGAGACTTACACGTATGAGTCGCCGCACAAGTACTTCTTCGGCTGGCTTCTGACGACCGATCTCTGCAATTTCGTGAAAGCAGCCTGCCTTGTCGCGCGTTTTGACGAGCCGGAGGACGCGGAATTGCTGAAAAAGCTCGCTTCTTACAACGGCGACAACCATAAACGGCAGAAAGCCGCCGCTTACGCGAAAAAAACACAAGAAAAAATTAACTAAATCTATTGATTTTTCCGCCATTTTGTGATATAATGATTTCAACGGAGATTTCCGGAAAATTTTGATTCACGAGGTAAATGAAATGATAGTAAAGAAACCGCCGATGGGCTGGAACACATGGAATACGTTCGGTCACAACATAAACGAGACGATTGTCAAGGAATCGACCGACGCGTTCGTCAAGCTCGGTCTGCGCGATTACGGCTATGAGTACATAGTCATCGACGACTGCTGGTCCGAAAGAAAGCGCGATCCGGAGACCGACCGCCTTGTCGCCGACCATATCAAGTTCCCGAAGGGCATGAAGGACATCGGTGATTACATTCACGCGCACGGACTCAAGTTCGGCATGTACTCCTGCACCGGCGTGCGCACCTGCGCTGACTACCCCGGAAGCTTCGATCACGAGTTCCTCGACGCTGACACCTTCGCGTCCTGGGGCGTAGACTTCCTCAAGTACGACAACTGCTACAAGCCGCGCACGGCTGACTGCGAGCTCCTCTACCACCGCATGGGCGTCGCGCTCGAGAACTGCGGACGCGACATCCTCTACTCGGCGTGCAACTGGGGAACTGAGGACGTCTGGACCTGGATCCGCTCGACCGGCGCGCACATGTACCGTTCGACCGGCGACATCAACGACACCTTCCAGAGTTATTACGATATTGCGAAGAGTCAGATGAAGAAATTTGGCTATTCCGCCGAAAACTGCTACAACGACGTTGACATGCTGACGATCGGAATGTACGGCAAGGGACTCGTCGGAGACGGCAGAACCGGCTGCAACGACCCCGAATACCGCCAGCAGTTCATCCTCTGGTGCATGTACTGCGCTCCGCTGATGCTCGGCTGCGACATCAGAACGATCAGCGACGAGGCTTTCAAGCTCGTCACCAACCGCGACCTCATCGCTATCGACCAGGACGAGGCTAACCGCCCGCCGGTCTGGCAGTCGCACCCGTGGAACGAGAACCTCCGCTGCGCGTTCAAGCACCTCGCGAACGGCGAGTACGCGATGGCGTTCTACAACTTCTCCGACCGCGACGCCGGAATCCCCTGCGAAATGGAGCTCTTCGGAAT
>CAKSOR010000093.1 GCA_934477985.1 uncultured Eubacteriales bacterium | reverse complement strand
GAGACGAGCGGCGAGCACTCGGTGATTCCGTAGCCGTTGATCAGATTGATTCCGATAGCGTCGAAGAATCCGGCGAGCTCGGGACGGATAGGCGCGCCGCCGCAGACAATCTTCTTTAAGTTTCCGCCGAAGACATCATGGATCGGCTTGAAAAGCTTCTTACGCATGTCGATTCCCATGCGGCGCATGCCGTTGCTGGTCGCGATCATTGTGTTAATGAGCTTTGCCTTGCCGGTCGCCTCAAGCGTGTTCTGTATCTTCTTGTAGAGGTTCTCGACGAACAGCGGCACGAGCATGATGTAATCCGGCTTGAAGAGCTTCAGGTTGTCAGCGACGTGGCGGAGGCTGTCGTTGATGCAGATAGTGGAGTGATGGTGCAGCGAGACGAGGATTCCGCAGACCGCCTCGTATGTGTGGTTATACGGGAGAACCGAGAGATCAGTCTCATAGACAGTAGAGACCTGGAGTCCGTAGTAGACGCTCGAGACGAGGTTGTGGAGCGAGAGCATAACGCCCTTCGAAGTGCCGGTCGTGCCCGACGTGTAGACGAGCATCTTGAGCTCCTCGTCCTTCGGCTGAAGGTCAAGATAGGTGGTGTCGCCAGAATCGAGCAGTTCAGCGCCGCGCATCATCAGCGCGCCCATCGAGATGAAGCGCTCATCCGAATCCTCTGGAGCGAGGTCGATACCGACGAAATACTTGATCCATGGGAGCGAAGCGGCGTTCTCGCGGAATTTCTGCTCATAGTGCTTCGAGAAGAAGACGACCTTCGTGTCGCTGTGAGCCAGGATGTTCATAAGCTCGTTGAAGGGGAGCTCCTTGTCGACCGGGATGTAGACGCCCTCAGAGTTGAGGACGGTGATGTAGGTGAGAATCCACTCATAGCGGTTCTCGGAGACCATAGCGACATGCGCGTCGGTGATTCCGAGCGAGGCGAGCCCCGTGCCGAGCTCCTCGGTCTCACGCTTGAATTCGTTATAGGTGACGTCGCGGATGTCCTTCGCGGCGTAATCACGGAAGTAACGGAGCGCGATCTTGTCGCCGTCCTGCTCGACCGCCTGTCTGAGCATATCCTTGAAATCGGTAAGCGGAGAGACCTCATAGAGAGGATAATTTTTATTTTTTGCCATCTTGAAGACCGTAACCTTTCGAAGAAATAAGATCTGCACGCTAACCCCGGCGTGCGTTCATATATTAGTGACAAGTACTTATCAAAGGTTACAGAAAAATCGAAAAAAGAGGGGGAAAATTCTCCCCCTCTCGCAAGAATTTCTGATTATATGGTGATGCGGCGGCACATGTGATTTTTTACCGCGGAAACAATCTCATTACAGCGTCACGAAAACATGCTTCTCGGCGGAATCGCGCGCCGCGAGACAGAGCCTGGCGCTCGCAAGACCGTCGGCGAGGTTTGCGTGTGATCTGCCCTCCTTGCGGACGAGATCGGCGAAATCATTAATCAGTATGCTGTCGCCGCCGCTGTGATTTCCGGTATTCGGGACTTTGAAGGTCTCAACCTTGTCCTCGAAGTGACTGTAAAGCGTTATCTCAGAAGTCCTGAAATCAAACTCCAGCGTCCCCTTGTAGCCGATGAGCCTTGCGCCGCGGCGTCCCGCCTTTTTCCGGACGATGAAATCCTGCGTGTAGACTACATGAAGTCCCGACACGAACTCAATCAGAGCGCTGCCGCTGTCCTGGTTTCCGGTGTCGACGGCAAAGCAGCAGTAAGGTCCGTTCGCGGGTTCTCCGGCTTTCTCGAGATTCATGGGGCTTTCCGGGCACTCAGCCGCCACTTTGCAGTCGGAGCATTTCTGCCCCGCCGGCATATCTCCCCTGAAAACCCGTTTCGAGCTTACAGCCGAAATCCTGAGCGGCGTCTCGTCTCCGAGAAGATCGAGTATGTAGTCGAAATCATGCGTCGCCTTCTGCAAGAACAGTCCGCCGGTCTCACTGTCGTCGCGATACCATTTTTTGTAGTATCCGCGACCGTAGAAGACGTCATTGAACGCCTCGACATGCTCGATACGACCGATCACGTCTGCCGCCAGCAGCTTTTTCACCTCGCGGATAAGGTTGGTCAGCCTGAGCGGGAACGAGACGACAAATCTGTCGGCGACCGGAAGCAGCTGCTTCAGCTCGTAATACTGCTCCCATGACGTGCAGACCGGCTTTTCGAGAAAGACCGGGACATTCTTCGCCGCGGCTTTCAGCGCCATAGGCGTGTGCAGCGAACAGCGTGTGCCGATCATCACTCCGTCGAGCTCTTCCGAGCTCAGCATCTCGTCGGCGCTTGCGTATAAATCCGGCATATAGCCGCGGAGGGCGAATTTCTCACGCATCGCGTTCAGATCCGGGTCGCCGACCGCGGTGATCCGCATGTCCTCATTTGCCTCAAGCAGCCCGAGCAGCGAGCCTAACCGGTTTCCGCAGCCGATTATACCTATTCTGTACATTTCGCGACTCCTTTTATTATCCCGTTGACCGTCTCGCGCAGCGAATAAAGCGCGTTCTTCTCTGGAATCAGATGGTTGTCCGGCTTTCCGAAGACGCTGATAAGCGCCATAACCGCTTCTCTGCCGATGTATTTTTCGAGCAGCTTCAGCGCGCGCAGATCGTCGAACGCCTCTCGCATGTGTATCTCACGCAGTGCCGGTACGGCGCCGTCACTCTCGGGATAACAGAGATATGAACAGCCGGGAATCAGCTTGTAGCCGTCAGGATCGACCTTCGGGTCAAACCAGCCCTCGCTCATGCGGTCGTAGTAGTAATTGTATCCCCATTGCAGGAATCCGGCGGCTTTGTAGTTATACATCTGTAGTCCGAGCACTCGGGTACGCGCGGCGGTGTTTGTAATAAGCCGGTTTGTGCAGAGCTTCGCGTAGGTTCCGCAGGTGTAGTAGAGCCAGAAGCGCGGGCATTTGCCTTCGAACTTCTCAGCCTCGGCGACGAACGCGACCGGTGTCTTCACAAGCCCGGTCGAGTAGAAATCGACATCTGAAAGCGCGTCGATCTGGTCGAAGCCGTCGATAAGGTCGGCGATCGTGTCGTGCGCCTTTTTGTAGCCGTCGAGCTGCTTCAGTGTCGGCTCGTCCGAGATGTGGAAGAGCAGTTGTTTGTCCTCGTATCCCTCAGAGCGGGCGAACGCTATGAAAGCCATCAGATACGCGCGGATGAAACCGACATATTCATCTCCCGCCGCGTCGGTGTCCCAGCCGAAGAGGAGGTTTCCGTCTGTGTCGTAGATGTTCGGCGCGTGAGCCGCTCCCCACTGCGAGAAGAGGTGGCAGTGCTCAAAGCAGCTTATTCCGCAGTCAGACGCTGTGCGCATGAAGCAGCTGAGTCGGTCAAAGCCGAACTCCCAGCCGCTTTCGGTGCGCTTTATATCGACGAGCTGAACGTTTCGTCTCGCGTGACCGATCGGCGTGTCGAGCGCAGGGGTGAAGGCTGGCAGGAGCAGGGTGTTCATGCGGTGCTTCGAGGCATTTGAGATGAAGCTTCTGAAAAGCTCATAGAAGCGCCCGGAATAGGGCTCGACATTATAGAAGTCGCAGAGCGAGTCTACGTGAAACCAGTTCGTGCAGCACTCGGTCTGCTCGGGAAGAACAGCGTCGATTATCTCGAAGTCGAGCGTGACCTCCTCGCCGCCAGCGCCCGAGAGCGGGATCAGCTCGCAGGTTATCGTGTGCTTTCCGGCGTCGAGCAGCTCCGAGTCGGGATTCAGCGTGACCAGAACGGCTTTCGGAGTGATTCCGGCGTTGAGGAGGTATTTTGTGTCCTTCTCGTAGCGCAGTCCGCCCTTTTCGATGATTTCCGGCGAGAGCGGGCGCGGCTCAAGCAGATCCGGATAAATTCCCGGTTCGCTTCCGACATAGCCCGGTTCGTTATAATCGTTCGCGGCGTAATTCACCGGCAGGCAGTCGATCCGCCATTCCTCGGCGGGAAGGTCGGTTGTGACGCGTATCGAGACCGGTTGGCGGATTTCGTTCGAGCCGTAAACGAGCTCGAAGCTGAACGGCTCGTCGCGAAGCGCGGTTGCGCTGGTTATCTCAAACTCCGCGATGTCGTCCGGCGTCATCGACGGGATGAGCTTGAGCTGTGATGAGGTGAGTTTAAGCATGTTTTTCCCTCCTGAAAACAATTTCTCCGGCGCGGAGAACCATGACAGTGCCGAAATTCTCGTCGAGCACGGCGATGTCAGCGCGAAGCCCCTTCTTTATCTCGCCGCGGTCGGAAAGTCCGAGCAGCCTTGCCGGGGTTTCTGACATAATCTCCGAAATCACCGGCAGGTCGATTCCGTAGCCTATGAGCGCCTTGACCATCGTGTCTCCGACCGCCAGACTCCCGGCGAAGCTCGAGCGATCGGGCAGCTTAGCGACTCCGTCCTCGATTATCACGCGGTTTTCGGGTCTGACAGCGCCGAGCCAGCTTTCTGAGAGTCCCGAAGTTCCGGCGGCGCGCATCGCGTCAGAGACGATACAGACACGCCCGGCGCCCTTGCATTTGAGCGTGAGAAGCAGACTTTCGCGGCTGACATGGTGTCCGTCGCCGATGAGCTCGACGAAGCAGTCGGAGAGAAGCGCCTCCTCGATGACTCCGCCGTGGACGTAGCTTCCGATCTTGTGCCGCCCGGATGTGCTGCAAAAGAGATGCGTCACCGAGTCGAAGCCGTGTGAAAACGCCGCGCGGACAGTCTCAGCCTCAGCGCCGCTGTGTCCGACCGAAAATCTCACGCCAAGCGGTCGCAGTCGGTCGGCGAGCCTGAAAGCGCCGTCAATCTCAGGCGCGACGGTCATCCGGGCGATCACGTCGGCGAATTTTTCGAGCGCTTCTATCCGCTTTTCGGTCGGTTCGACAATGCAGGAGAGATTCTGCGCGCCGCACATAGAAGGCGACAGGAAAGGTCCTTCGAGGTGGACCCCGGCAAATCCGGGATGCTTCATCTCACGGCAGAGAGCCAGAAATCCGAGCATATCGCCATAGTCGCAGGCGCAGAGCGTCGGACAGAGCGTCGCGACTCCGTGCGAAAGATGCGTTGAAAAGATAGAATCAAAGCTCTCCGGCGTGTTGTCTATGAAGTCATATCCCCCGCCGCCGTGCGCGTGGAGCTCGATGAAGGCGGGGAGAATGTAGTGCCCGGAAAGGTCGATGACTTCCCCGCCCGGCTCGGTGATCAGCCCGTCCGAGACGCCGACGAGCGAGTCTTCGACCTTCCCGCCCGAGACGACTTTTCCCTTTAAGGTGATCATTTGTTGTAAACTCTGATCTCGGGCACGGGCGAGGTCAGAGCGACTCTCGCGGCATAGAGCACCGCGTCGGGATGGCGGTTGAAGAGCGAGCAGGGCACGGAAGCGGTTTCTCCGCCGTGGAGAATCTTGCGGAGCGCTCCGGCGTTCCAGTCGCGCGGCATGCACATTCTGACGCGTCTCGCGCCGAACATCTCCTTCATACCGACCGTGATGCAGTACGGCGGAATTCCGTCAAGGTCGCCGCCACAGTTCATGTAGGCGTTGATCGTCTTGGTCTCGCGGGAGATTCTGAGTACGCGGGTCGGACGCGCTAAGAACTCGTCGGGAGTGCAGGCTTCACCGGGTTCCGGCGGCTCGTTGAACGCGAAATGTCCGTTGATGCCGACTCCGCCCCACGCCATATCGAGCTTTCCGGCTTTCGCGATGAGCTCGGCGACTCGGTATTCCTCGCCGGGGATCGGGAAATGGCGGTTTTCGGGAAGGACGTTAAGCTCGTCGTCGATCTGCGAGTAGAAGATGCGCTCCATTCCGCCGCGGAAGGAGAGCGGATCGGACTTTTCGATGTAGGTGTGGTCGTCGACTAAGTACTCGTCCATGTTGATGAAGGTGCAGCGCTTCAGGCTGACGCGGTACTTGTTTACGAGATAGACAAGGCGGCTGTACGGACCGAGCGGACCGTAGGGGACGACCATTATCGTGTCCTCGCCCTTCGCGTTGTTTTCGCTGATGACCTCGAGAACCTCGATTGCCATGCGCCAGTAGAGATCGTGTTCGGTGTCGCAGACGGCGAGCTTTATGCCCGCGCCCTTGCCGAGCTCGGATTCGGGGATGAGATTTATCGGGTTGGTGTGCATAGACATTACCTCATTTCTTTTTGATGAGATAATTATAGCAGTTATCGGAGAAAAAGTATATACACCTACCAGCCGAATATTAGCACAAAACAGCTATTGACAAGAACCTCGTCTCATGCTATAATATATTATAAGGAAGTGATAAAATGACCGACTACAGCGAGAGCGGCGTCTCGACCGAGAGGACGTCGGAGGAATATCTTTCACTCAACAGCTGCGGAATAGAAAAGCTCTCCGAGCGCGACCGCGGAAGCATGCGGCGGCAAGGGAGAGTCGATTACCATATTCTGTACATAGAGCGCGGCGTATGCCATGTGACACTCGGTGAAAATGAATACGAGGCGGGCGCGGGAAGCGTGATTCTCTTCCGTCCGGGTGAGCCGCAGATCTACCGGTTCAAGGCGGAGGACAGGTCGATCTCGCACTATATCCACTTCACCGGCAGAGGCTGCGAGGAGCTTTTAAGGCGGCTCGGGATTCACGAAATCCGGATTTTCGACATGGGCGTGAGTCATCGGTATGAGGAGACTTCGGCTGAAATGGAGCGTGAGTACACGATGAAGCAGCCCTGTTACGAGACGATCTGCGCGGCGCTTCTGATGGAGCTTCTCGGGCTCATCGCGCGGAAATACTCACTGCGGAACATCAACGTCAGCCGCAGAAGCGAGCACCGGATAAGCTCGGCGTGCCGGAAAATCTACGACAATCTGAGCTCGCCGCCGACGGTCGATGAGCTCGCTGGCGACTGCTGCCTTTCGAAGAGCCGCTTCTCGCATCTTTTCCGCGAGGTGACCGGGCGCTCACCGCACGAATTCATACTTTCGCTTCGGATGGAGAAGGCGAAGGAGCTGCTGAACACCGACATGTCGATAAAGGAAGTCGCCGCGGCAGTCGGATTCGAGGATCAGAATTACTTCTCGCGCATGTTCAGGAAGTATACAGGCGCGGCGCCTTCGGCGGGGCGGGAGTGAGGAAGTTTTTGCTGTTGGCAGCATAAACTTCTTTATTATATGGTAAGATTGCAATCAACAGCCAAAAATCCCGGCGCATGGTCATCCACGCGCCGGGATTTTATCTTCATTAATAATTTCACTTCTCCGCCCGCTTCCAGAGCTCGATATACTTCCGCACCGCCTCGCGGGCTTCGGGTGACAGCGAGAGCATCTCGCAAATCAGCTCATCGGCGGAGTAATCGTCGAGGATGCGGGTGTCGTACTTGTTCACGCCGTCCGGGCAGTCAGTGCGACCATAAAGATAATCCGCTGAAACTCTGTAGAAATCAGCGATCGCATTGATATATCTCGACGGAAACTCGGACTCGCCCTTCTCATAGTTTGAATATTGCTGCTGAGATATTCCAATCAGTTTCGCCACGGTGTACTGCTTGATGTCGTGATCTTCCCGCAGGTCACGGATTCTTTCATGAAGCTCCTTCATTTGCTTTCCCTGTCCTTCCAGAGTTCCACATATTCCTTCACCGCCTCGCGCGCCTTCGGACTGAGCGACAGCACATCGCCGACCAATTCGTCCACCGAATAATCGTCAGTCAGCTTCTCACCGTATTTGTTCACGCCGTCCGGGCAATCTGTGCGACCGAGGATATAATCCGTCGAAACGCCATACAGCTCCGCAAGCTTATTCAAAAACCTGATCGGAAGCTCATGCCTTCCGGTCTCATATTTCGAATAATACTGCTGCGTTGTGCCGATATATTCCGCGACCGTCGACTGTTTCAGGTCGTGATCTTCACGCAGGTCGCGCATCCGCTCATAAAGTTCCTTCATTATTTATGTTCCTTATTCTTCCAAAGCTCAACATATTCCTTCACCGCGCCACGCGCTTTTGGACTGAGCGCCATGACATCCCTGACCATTTCATCCGCTGAATAGCCGCCTGAGACAAATTTCTCAGCATGAGCTGTCTCATCAGGGCGTTCAGTCCTGCCGAAAAGATAGTCTGTTGTTACACCATAATAGTCCGCGAGCTTGTTCATATACCGTGTCGGAAGATCAGTCAAGCCCTTCTCGTATTTTGAGTATTGCTGTTGAGTTATCCCAAGCATGGCGGCGACTGTACATTGCTTCAGGTCGTGATCTTCTCGCAGATCACGAATCCGCTCATAAAGTTCCTTCATCGTCTGCTCTCATTCTCTTTCCACAGCCTTACATATTCCCTGACCGCGTCGCGCGCTTTCGGGCTGAGCGACAGTACATCGCCAACCAATTCGTCCACCGAATAATCGTCGGTCAGATTCTCGTCGTACTTGTTCACGCCGTCCGGGCAGTCTGTGCGACCATAAAGATAATCCGCTGAAACTCTGTAGAAATCAGCGATCGCGTTGATG
>CAKSOR010000092.1 GCA_934477985.1 uncultured Eubacteriales bacterium | reverse complement strand
ATTATGTAGAGATCAGCCATGCCGTACAGGGTCTGCAAGAAGTATGAAAGCAGGTATGGCAGCGAGAAGCAGATGATATTTTTGAATACGCTGCCGGTTGTAAGGTTCTTTTCCATGATATTCTCTCCTTTGGGTATAATTATTATAAACCCTGCAACTGTTGTAGAGTCAAGGTCTTCGGGGAAATTCATGGAATATTTACAAAGCTCCGGATCGCGAAAGATCCGGAGCTTTTATTCATCTGTTAAGTATCTTGTGCGAGAACGCGAAGAAGTCCGGCGTCATGTCGAAGTAGGTACGCTTGAACGCACCCTTCTCAAACTGACCGTTTTCGTACTTGTTGCCCGAGTCCCAGGTCGTGTCGACCGTCACCCAGCGACCGTCGACGTAGGCTTCGATATGTTTGTGATTCGGCTCGGTCTGCGCCGCGTTCGAGCTGTCATAGAATCCGCCGCTCGTGCTGACTCCGGTCGCGAAGGTCACGACAAGCATACATGGTATTCCCTGCGCCTGCACAAGCGCCTGAGTAAGCCTTGCGTATCCCTCGCAGACCGTCCGCTTTTCGCGCAGAACCTCGTCGGGAAGCCAGTAGAGCCCCGAAGAGCTTCCGGTGTAGTAATCCCAGTCGTAATAGATGTTGTCGGCGACCCAGTCGTGTATCCTCAGCAGCTTCTCATAGTCGTCCGAGGCGTTCCCGACGATCTCGTCCGACTTCGCGACGATCGCGTCGGAGAGCGCGTAGGATATATAAGCCGAAGGGTTGCGCGGTTTCGACTGCTCCGCTAAATTGTGCGCGAGCACTGGAGACTGCACGAACGAATAGCCGTTTCCGTCCGACTCGATATAGAGCTCGTCCCAGATATAGCCCCAGTAGAGAGATTCTCCGGCGCGTTTTGCGTATATAGTGACCTCGCAGTCGTCCGGGATGCTCAGCGACTTCTCGAAATCCCTGCCGGAAGCCGCGTCGAAGATGACCTCCTCCGAGCCGCATCTTATCCAGAGCGAATCGAGATTCTTGTATTCCAGCCTGCCCTTTACCGTCAACCGGCTGCCGTTTATGCTGAAATCGAGTTTGTTTTCCTCATACAGCGACGTGCTGATGTGCTTCTTGCCGCCCCACTCCGACGCGTCAAAGGAGCTCTCGTAGCCGGGATAATCGTTCGCCTCTGCGACCTTCGCGTCTGTGAACCACACCTTTCCTGTGCACAGTTCGGTGTAATATCCGAGGTTCACCGAGAACTCAAGCACGCCGTCAGCGTCAGAGGTCTCGTACAGAATGAGCGTCGTCCAGTCGTTCGTGCCAGAGAGCAGCTTCGACTCGGCAAAGCTCTTTCCGCGCAGATAAGCTCCCGCGTGCGACTGTCCGGCAACCCCGCCCGCGACCGACTCGGTCTTCATCTCAAGCGTTATCTTGTAGACAGTATCCGGCTTTAAATTGAGCTTGCGGTCGAACATCATCGAGTGCGCGCCGTCAGTCGCCGCGAACGAATACGCGGGCTTTCCGCCGCGCTTCACATTCGTGTCGGTGATTATCTTCCCGGCGTACCAGCTCGGAAAATCGGTGACGTCATAGCTGTCGACCACCAGCTTCGTTCCCTGAGCCATGTTCGCGCCGGTCTCAAAGGAGACGGCATCCGATTTTTCGAGCGTCACGCTCTTTCTGAGCGACGGATCAACCATCCGCGCGATTATCGCCGCGGCTTCGCTGCGCTTGATTCCAGAATCCGGCAGGAACGAACCGACCGCGTCGCTTCCGGTGAGTATCCCGGCGCGGTAGAGCAGATAGACCTCGGCTGAATCCGCGACATCGGGTATCGCTCCGCTGTCAACATGGTTTATCGACCCGAGAGCCGACTCCGGCAGAGCCTTCGCGAGTATCTGCGCGAAACCAAGGCGCGTCGCCGCGGCAGACGGCTCAAAGCCCGAAATATCGCGGATATTCTTAGCGGTGTAGTCGGCGTAGGTCTGATACCAGGGCTCGGACGCCCTGAACCCGGCTTTTCCGGTGTTCCAGACCGCGTGAAGTCTGGCGGCGAGCGTGAAAACCTCGGCGTTCGTGAGCGAGCCGTCGGGGTCGAACTTTCCGCCGCCCTTGCCGTTCATCAGCCCGAGCTCGCAGACCGATTTCACATTCTGATAGTACCAGCTTGAGCTCTGTACATCCGAAAATTCGGTATATGCCGTCTTTTTCTCGAAATTCGCCGCGCCGGGGGTCGCCGCGACCGACACCGAAAAAGTCAGCGCGAGAGTCAGCAGCAGCGCTATCAAGCGGTTGGATCTGTGCATTTGTCAATCCTCCGTTTATTGTTGATAGATAAATTATACCATACAATCAGGCGCTTGTCAAGCGTCAGCGGAAGATTTTCGCAATATTACTCGTCAAAAACCTTTACAACGACCGCCGGGACATTGTTTCTGAACAGCCGCCCATCGATGACTATCCTCTGACCGTCGATCACGCAGTCGCCTGTGATGTCCCTCGTCGAGTCCTCGAGTATCTCCTGCATGAATACCCGCTTTCCGACGATATTCTCACCGTAAACAAGCGTGAGACTCCTGAAAAGCCCGAATATTCCTACCGGAGCGTCCGCTTTTCCGATTCTGAACACAACGTCCGCGAGCGCGGTGAAACCGGCGTTCGGGTCGATCGTCCGCTTTATCGCCGCGATCGAGTAAGCTCCGGAAGGATTTTTCGACGCGCAGATGAAGGGCTTTACCGCCGACGCCTTCACCACGGGCAGCTCGCAGTCGCGCGCCATGACCGCCGGAGCGCTCTCGGTGAGCGTTTTACCCTTTACATGTATCCAGTCCGCCGGGTCGCTCTCGAAGTAAAAATCGTCGGTCAGGTACTCATCGCTCCTTTTGTAGACGCTTCCGAAAATACTGTACGGCGGCGCGATACGATGCCATCTCAGGCAGGCGCGCATCATCCCGCCCGCGTCCGGAGCTCTCATGACGCCAGCCGCACAACCCATCGACGCGCAGATCTCGGGGCAGACCTCGGCGTTGAGTATTCCCTTCGCGCCGTACTCCGCGACCGCGCCTGCCGAAAGTGCCTCGTCAAGCCGTGCCAGCATCGAAGAATCCATGAATGGGTCGGCGACGTCATAGAGTCTGAACACATCGGAATACGGCAGAAGCGTCTTCGTCAGCGCCTTTCTTCCCTCAATATTTCCCATTCGCGAGAAAGGCGGCTGGCAGACCGCGTGCTCGACTATAAGACCCGGCGCGTACTCGCGCGCGACCTCGGTCATCATCCGGCGGTAATCGGCTTGCATGCAGTGCCGTCCCCAGTCGATCTTCCAGTAGCTTATCCCGGCTTCATGACACCATCTCGCGCGCTTGACCCAGTACTCGCGCGACTCATCAAGCGGCGCGAGAGATTTTCTGTCCTCAAACCTCATCTGCGGCGAGATCCAGAGCCCGAGTCCGGCGTAACCGAGCGCTTTCACTTTCTCACAGAGCGTTCTCAGCCGCTCGGTCGGCGTGTTTCCGTAGCCCGGGAACTTCTCCTGGTCGGGATCGCACCAGCCGAAGACATTCGGCGCGTCTGCGCGGTTCTTAGAGCCGAACGGAACGTCCCATCCGTCATCGACTATCAGATAGAGCCCAGAGCGATAGCTCTCCTCGAACGGATGAAAATAGTTCCGCTTTCCGAAGAGCGTCTCGTCGGTCAGCGAGTCGCGCATTTCAGAGCAGCACTCGCCGGTTATTCCGAGCTCCTTCGCCGGCAGCTTCTGGTTCGCCCAGGTACACATGTAATCGTAATTCTCGCTTGAGATTTCGGGTATGAAGTTCATTTTTTCTCTCCTTTTTTGTCTGGATACAGCTTTTCCGGGCAATCCCTCAAGCGGCGAGACAACTGTAGCGTCCTTGCGCTCAAACCGTCTTCCGCACGAGAGCAGGTCGTCGACCGAGACGCCGTAAAGCTGCGCGAGCCGCATTATCGACTGACTTTTCGGCTTTGAGCGACCGTTTTCCCATTTTGAGACGGCTTTGTCGCTGATGCCGAGCAGATCGGCGAGTTCCTTTTGTGAGAGTCCTTTCTTCTCACGAAGCAAACACAGATAGTTTCCAAAATCGAAATCGTTCATCATCCCACCGCCTTTCAGTTTATATTTTACCATATCAGGCAGAAAAAATCAAGCTTATTTGCTCTACCGAAAGTAGAAATTTTACTTGACAATCAGCGAAAAGTGTTGTATAATAGAAAATGACCCGGGAAATCCGGATCATTTTCTGGGAAATCCGATTTACGAAGCCATGTCCTCGTAGGCTTCGGCTACCTGCTTGAGTCCCTCGTCGATGCTCGATTTGATCGACGCGTACTTTGAGGCAACATTCGTGTCCTGAGACGCGATGAAGTTGCGGAAGAGGTACGGAAGGCTCGCCATCATATTCGCGTGCAGAATCGAGAAATCGTACTGACGTCCGTTCATTATGATGTCGAGCATAGCGACCGACTGCTCATCGCGCGCGTACTTAGCGGTCAAAGCCACATCATAGTAAGCAGGAATTACAGAATAGTGATTCTCACGGGTGAGCGCCTCGGTGACCGTTCCGACGAACTCGGTGTCCTCGGGCTTGACCGTCTTGGGCACTGAGAGGAGCGAATAGTTGTCCATCGCGTTTGAATAGTAGGCGTCCTGCTCCTCATCGAACTTCGGATAGGGGAGGATGCCGTAATCGTCCTTCATTGATCTGAACGCCGAGAACGAGTTATTTATCCAGGTCGTGAGGAAGGCTATATTTCCGTTCGCGAACTCGGTTATCTCGCTTCCGTCGCCGCCAGAGATATAGGAGCTGCGTTCATAGTAGAGCGAGTAGACCTTCTCGACAGCAGTCTGCATGCGATCGACATTGAGCGCGCACTTCGGAAATCCGTCATTGTCCTTCGCCGTCAGCGGAATTTTGAAAGCCGACGGATAAGCGTCGAGGTTCGTCACCCTATCAGCCGCGAAGGAGAGCAGGTCGCCCTGGTCGACACTGCCGTTGCCGTTGAGGTCCTGATAGATGTCCTTAGTGTAGTCGAGCAGCTTGTCTATCGTCCACTTGCCGTCAAGAACCGTCTCATAGAGGTTCGGAAGCTGATAGTCCGCCGCGACACGCTGATTGAAGTAGACCGCGAAGGAGAGCAGAAGGGTCGTCGTTGAGAGGTCGCCGACCGCCACGTACTGGTTGCCGCCGATGCTGAACGCGTCGTTGGCGCTCTGTATCCACCAATCCTTCGAGAAATCGACTCCGCCGATCTCTTTCCAGTTGTAGAAGATTCCGTCGAGTCCGATGCGAGCCGCGAGGAACGTGTATATCGCGGTGAGATCGTACCTGTCCTCCCCCGCGAGAAGAACACGCTGCACCTCTCCGGCGTGGTCGCCGTTTCCGACGAGCTGTGTCACGACCGGAACGATCTTGACGCCGAGGTATTCCTCGACCTTCGCGTTGCGCTCATAGACCGCGTCGTTGCAGACGTCTCCGGTCTCCTCCTCGACCCACATCTCGTCCTCGTACTTGCTGCTGACCGAAATGCGGAACTCGCGTCCGCCGTAGTCCTTCTTCTCCATGTCGTAGAGCGGCGAGTGCGCGGTTGTCTCGGCGGCTGTGGTCACCTCGTCAGTACCGCTTGGAGTCGTCTCGTCATCTCCCGACGAAGCGCTTCCGCAGGCTGTCGCGGCGAACATCGAGATCAGGCAGAAAAGTGCCGTGGCGCGTTTGAAATTGCTGTTCATTTTATTTTATTGTCTCCTTGTCAGATTTTTTCTTTTCACAAATAATTATAGCAGTTTCAAAGCGATTTGTCAATGACCGATATTCTATAAAATGACCTATCTTAAACAAAGGAGAGCAAAATGGGCAAAAACAATTTTTACCCGGAATTCGGAGTTGAAGCCGAGCTCCCGACGTACGTCTACGGCATCGGAGTCGGGCACGATCAGGAGACTGTCAAGTACTACAATCCACAAAAACGCGTTCTTCTGCACCTTACGGTCAACGGCTGCGGAATCGCTGAAATCAACGGCAAACGGCATATGCTCCCGCCCGGCTCGCTGCTCTGCACTCCGCCCGGAAAGTGGCTGCTGATAACTCCGACGCCGTCGGGCTGGATTGACAACTGGATCGGAGTTTATGTACCGGCAATGACTCAGAAAGGGCTCAACGCCCTCAGCCTCGGCACGGAGCCGCGCATTCTCCGCCCCGAGAACCCCGGCGAGTTCGCGAAGCTCTACGAGAGCGTCGCTCGCTCACTGACCGCAAACACCTTGGAGGGCAGGCTCGACGCCGCCGCGGACGCCTACAAGCTGCTGATCCTGGCGATAAAGACCGCGAACTCTGAGAATTCCCCGCACGTCACGACCGCAGAGAGCCGAATTGTCTTCAGAGCGACGAGCTTCATCGACAGCCATCTCGCCGAGCCTTTGCCACTCGACCGGCTCTGCGAAACCTGCGGAAAGGTCAGCCGGCAGTATCTCTGCCGGGTCTTCAAGAATCAGACCGGAATGACGCTCGGCGATTATATACTATCGCGTCGGCTCGCCAAGGCAAAGGATCTTTTAGCGCATACCGAGCTGAGCGTCAGCGAGATAGCGGCGCAAAGCGGCTTCGGAAGCGATTCCTACTTTTACCGCTGCTGGAAGCGCACCGAGACCGACTCGCCGACCGAGTACCGCCGGACTCACACAGGTGTGTTCGTATAAAAAGCCCCCGCTGACCGGCGAGCCGATCCGCGGAGGCTTTGCTTTTATATCGTCGATTTTACTTTGGTAGACTCGAAGTCCTCCTCGATCTCCTTTTCAGGAGCGGGAGTCAGCAGCGAGACGACCACGATGCAGATGAGCGAGAAGATGAATGCCGGGAGCAGCTCGTAGATTCCGAAAGCTCCGCCGAGCTTCGAAATGCCGAGCTTCCAGATGAAGACCATTGCCGCGCCGCCGACCATTCCGGCGATCGCGCCCGGACGGTTGATTCGCTTCCAGAAGAGCGAGAGAATCATCAGCGGTCCGAAGGTCGCGCCGAAGCCCGCCCACGCGAAGGAAACTATCTTAAATATCGCGCTGTTCTCATCGAGTGCGATGAACATCGCGATGAGCGCTATTGCGAAGAGGGTGATTCTCGAGACGGTCATGACCTCCTTGTCGCTCGCCTTCTTCTTGACGACGCCCTGATAGATGTTCTTCGAGAGCGCCGAAGCCGCGATCAGCAGGTATGAGTCTGAAGAGCTGATTGTCGCCGCCAGGATTCCCGCCATGACGAATCCGGCGAGAATCGCGGGAAGCGACGAGGTCGCGAGAGTGATGAATATCTTTTCCGCGTCAGCCGAGACGAGGTGCGCGGTCGGGAAGAGCTGGCGTCCGACGATGCCGATGAATACCGCGACGGCGAGCGAGATTACAACCCAGATCATCGCGATGCGTCTCGAGCGCTTGAGTTCGTCCTCGCGTCTTATCGCCATGAAGCGAAGCAGAACCTGCGGCATTCCGAAATAGCCGAGTCCCCACGCGAGCATCGACGCTACGCTTAAAAATCCATACGGCTTCGCGTCGCCGAAGACCGGCACGCCGTTTTCTATAAGCTGAATTCCGTCAGCTCCGACTGTCGGGTTCGCGAGTCCGAAGAACTCCAAAAAGCCCGGGATAGCCTTGGCGTTCTCAAGAACCTGACCGAGTCCGCCCGCACGGACTGTGCTTATGACGACAATGACGGTCAGGGCGACTATCATGACGATAGCCTGCATGAAATCCGACGCGCTCTCCGCCAAGAATCCGCCAAGGAGCGTGTAAAGCAGCACGAAGACCGCGCCGACCAGCATCATCGAGATGTAATTAAAGCCGAAGAGCGTCGAGAAGAGCTTTCCGCAGGTGACAAAGCAGCTAGCCGCGTAAACCGTGAAGAAGATCAGGATAAAGAGCGCGGAAAGCGTCAGGATGACCTTTTTCTTCTCGCGGAAGCGGTTAGAAAAATATTCAGGCAGGGTTATGGCGTTCACGCGGATGCTGTAGCGGCGAAGACGCTTCGAGACGATAAGCCAGTTCAGATATGTGCCGATTGCCAGACCTATCGCCGTCCACGCGGCGTCGGCGAGTCCGCACCAGTAAGCGACTCCGGGCAGTCCCATCAGCAGCCAGCCGCTCATATCCGAAGCCTCGGCGCTCATCGCCGTGACCCACGGACCGAGCGAGCGTCCGCCTAAAAAGTAGTTTTCGGAGCTCTTGTTGGCAGTCTTTGCGAAGACAATGCCGATAACGATGACGGCGGTCATGTAGATGACCATCGCGACAAGTATCTGCAAAGTCTGAGAATCCAGTTTCATATATTACCTCCGTAATAAAATATCCAAGTAATATTTTATCACATTAAAGCAAAAATGTCAAGAATTTTTTCACAGAAAATTTTCACAAATCTGCGGAAAGATTTTCATATGTGGTTGTACAAAAAATATTCCTTCGCTTTCGGAGGACCGTTCTTTTCCGCGCGCCAAGCGCGCGAAAAAGACGGCGGCAGGATAAACC
>CAKSOR010000091.1 GCA_934477985.1 uncultured Eubacteriales bacterium | reverse complement strand
GGGGAAGACTGAGGCGGCGTTCTTCCCGATAATCTCGCTTATGAACGAGGACATGCCGAAGAGCGTCGGCACGCTCTATATAGCGCCGCTCAAGAGCCTTATAAACGACCAGTTCGAACGGCTCGACACGCTCCTCGATATGTCGGGAATCCCGGTCTTCCACTGGCACGGAGACGTCGCGCAGTCGCATAAGACGAAGCTATTGCACAATCCCCAGGGAATCTTACAGATCACGCCGGAATCGCTCGAGAGTCTTTTAATGAACCGCTCGAACGACCTCATAAGACTCTTCGGCGACCTGCGGTTCATAGTAATCGACGAGATACACACACTGACCGGCACTGACCGCGGAAATCAGATAATCTGCCAGCTTGTGAGACTCGCGAGACTCATCGGACACATCCCGCGGAGAATAGGTCTCTCGGCGACGATCGGCGACGCCTCGCTCGCGGCTGAATGGCTCGGCGGCGGGACAGGCATTGAGACTGTCGTCCCGAAGATCGAGGAGGGGCGGACAAAATGGCGGCTCGGAATGGAGCATTTCTTCATCCAGAGCGACAGCTTCGACCAGAGTAAGGATTTCGCGAACCTCTCCGGAACTCCGTCCGAACCCGACGCGGCTGAAAGCTCCGGATCCACGGCTGAACAGCCCGAACAGATTTCGTCCGGCAAGGTCGAGATCGACCCGGGATACGAGTATATCTACGACTGCGTCAAGGGCAAGAAGGCGATAATTTTCTCGAACTCGCGCGAGGAGACCGAGTATGTAACCGCGACGATGCGCCAGATCGCCGACAACCGCGGCGACCAAGACAATTTCCTGATTCATCACGGCAACCTCTCGGCGTCGATACGCGAGGAAGCCGAGTCGAAGATGCGCGACGACGAGCAGAAGTGCGTTGTCGCGGCGACCGTCACGATGGAGCTCGGAATCGACATCGGAAGACTTGAGCGGATAGTCCAGAACGACGCGCCGAACTCGGTGTCGAGCTTCTTGCAGAGGCTCGGACGCTCGGGCAGACGCGGTGAGCCGCCCGAGATGATGATGGTCTTCCGCGAGGAGAACCCGCTTCCGAACACGCCGCTCCCGCAGCTTATCCCGTGGGGATTTCTGCGCGCCATCGCGATTGTGCAGCTTTATATCGAGGAGAAGTTCATCGAGCCGCCTTTTGTCAAGAAGATGCCGTTCAGCCTGGCTTTCCAGCAGACATTGTCGACTCTCGCGTCGTCGGGTGAGCTGACTCCGAAGCGGCTCGGCGAGAGGATACTTTCGCTCCCGCCGTTCAGGTATATAACAAAAGAGGACTACAAGACGCTGCTTCTCGGGATGCTCCAGAACGACTTTCTCGAGCTGACCGAGGAGAAAGGGCTGATAGTCGGACTGAAGGGCGAGCGGCTCGTGAACAGCTTCAAGTTCTACGCGGTATTCAAGGACAGCGAGGACTACACCGTCCGCTGTGAGTCGGACGAAATCGGCACGATAACGACACCGCCGCCGGTCGGAGACCGGTTCGCGCTCGCCGGAAGGGTCTGGGAGGTCGAGGAGCTCGATATCGCGAGAAAGCTCATCTATGTCAAGGCGGTCAAGGGCAAGATGGAAGTCTCGTGGCCGGGCGACTACGGAGAGATTCACACGAAGATTCTTGAGAGAATGAAAAAAGTCCTCGAGGAGGACACCGTCTATCCGTATCTGAAGCCGAACGCCCGTCACAGACTCGAGGTCGCGCGGAATTTGGCGCGAAATACCGGCATGACGAAGCACTCGCTGGTCTCGCTCGGCGGATACACCTGGTGTCTGTTCCCGTGGCTCGGCACACGCTCCTTCCGGACGCTCAGGAAGTTCATCACGCACAACTCGGCAAGGTACAAGATCACGAACATGGAGTTTGAGGGCTGCTACTACATGATGTTCAAGATGGAGCACGCGAGCGACTATGAGTTCATCAAGGGGCTGTGCGACACCGCGATGAACGAGGGCATAGATAAATCAAAGCTCGTGAACGTAAACGAGATGCCTGTTTTTGAGAAATACGACGATTTCATCCCGGCTGAGCTTCTGCGCCGCCAGTACGCCGCGGACAAGCTGCGGACAGACGAGATAATGACCCGCCTGCCCGGAATACTCGCCGAGTATGAGGACAACGCCTGACCGGACACTATCTCCGCTCTCTCAGCGTGATGTCATATAAAAGCTCGCCGCCGACCAGCAGTGTCAGTCCCATCAGGACATGCTCGAGCTCGGTCTGTATGTATAGTCTTGACCGCGCGAGGTCGTAGGCGCTCATATTTTCAAGGCTCAGCGCTATGTAGAGAAGCGCGACCGCGATGAACGGCAGTCCGCGCCGGAGGATTCGTCCTCCTGACAACAGCTTTTTCAGCTTATTTCAACTCCCTTCAATAATATTATAACATATCCGGGCGGAAATTGCACCGCAAAATTTCCGGAAAGGCAGGAACACTATGATAATCGAGGAAAAATATATAACTCTGAAGGACGGCAGACGGGCGCTCCTCCGCTCGCCGATGGTCGAAGACGCTCAGGCGCTGGTCGACTTCCTGAGAATGGTGTCGGCAGAGACCGACTTTCTGCTCCGCGGCGCGGACGACCCGGTGATGTCGGTTGAGGACGAGAGGAATTTCATCAAAAACAGCCGCGAATCCGAAGTAAGCGCGATGATCTGCTGCTTTGTCGAGGAGGACGGCGAATACCGTCACGCGGCGAACTGCGGCGTCAACTACAATCCACGCAGGAAGATCGCTCACCGCGCAAACCTCGGCATCTCGGTGCTGAAGGAATTCTGGGGACTCGGCATCGGAACGGCGCTGATGAACGAAGCCGAGAAGATCGCCCGCGAATGGGGAAAAACGCAGCTCGAGCTCGAGTTTGTCGAGGGCAACTCCCGCGCCCGGGCACTCTACGAGAAGTGCGGATTCAGAATTGCCGGAATTCACCCCGACGCCTTCCTGATGCCAGACGGCTCGTTTTGCAACGAATACTTAATGATAAAGAAACTCTGAAAAGGATAAAATAATGCTTATTACAAACAAAACAAAATATCTGGTCATCCCGACCTCAAAGTCGGCTGAGAAGAGCAAGATATACTTAAGGAGCGGCGGAAAGCTGCTTTCAGACCTCGACGCGAAGGTCGATTTCGCGAACCCTGAGAGCGTCTTCTACTACGACATCTCCCGCTTTGAGGGAATGGACGTCGAAGTCACCCACGAGTCGGGCAAGAGCTTCGGCTTCTCTGAGCTCCCGGCTGAACCGACATCTGACCCGCTCCGCCCCGAGCTGCACTTCACCGCGAAGAAGGGCTGGATAAACGACCCGAACGGACTCTGCTTCTACGAGGGCAAATATCACCTCTTCTTCCAGCACAACCCCGTAGGTCTTCTCTGGGGCAACATGCACTGGGGGCACGCGGTCGGAACCGATCTCATCCACTGGACCGAGCTCGGCGATGTCCTTTTCCCGGACGAGACCGGCGACATGTTCTCGGGCAGCGCGATTGTCGACACCGATAATCTGCTCGGGCTGAAGGTGAACGAGCACGACCCGCTGATTCTCTTCTATACGGCGGCTGGCGGAAACCGTGAGCTCTCGGCTGACAGCAAGTTCACTCAGTGCATCGCCTACTCGACCGACGGCGGATACACCTTCAGAAAGTACGAGAAGAACCCGGTCGTCCGGCATATCAAGGGCGGAAACCGCGACCCGAAGGTCATCCGCGACCCCGGGTCCGGCGTATACGTGATGGCGCTCTATCTCGACGGCGATGAGTACGCGCTCCTGACCTCGTCGAATCTCTCGGACTGGAAGATATTGCAGACTCTCCCGCTTCAGGGCGACAACGAATGCCCCGACTTCTTCCCGCTCGAGGAGGACGGAAAGCTTAAATGGGTTCTGTGCGGAGCGCACGACTGCGCGATGATCGGCGATTTCGACCCTGAGCGCGGATTCGTGAACACCGGAGACGTCCGGAAATTCGGCTTCGGCAAGCCATACGCGGCGCAGAGCTTCAACCTCGGCGAGTCGCTCCGGAGAGTCCGCGTCGCCTGGAACCGTTTCACAGGCATTCCGTCGAGAAACTTCAACTGCGAGCTCGGCTTGCCCTGCGAGGTCACTCTCAGCGGCGGTAAGCTGCGCGTCTCCCCGGTAAAGGAGCTTGACAGCTGCTTTTCGAAGGTTCAGACCTATGAGAATCTCCCGTCGCACGGCGTGAAGTTCACTCTGACGCTCCCCTGCGATATTGAGATTGCCGTCTCGAAGTCGGAAGAGCCGGTCAGCGTGGTTCTGTGCCAAAACGAGCTGAAGCTCGACGCCGCCGGGATACTGACCGTAAACGGCAAGGAAACCATGCCGCTGCGGATGGACGACGGCAAGGTCGCGTTCAGGGTGATCGCCGACCGCTACGGACTTGAGGTGTTCGACCTCTCTGGCGTCTCCTACGGCGCGTTTGAGGCTGTTCCTTCGGGCGATACGCTGACGTTCGGCGGCGAGGGCTCGCTCGACAGACTGATCGTGAGAGAAGTAAAATGAACCGGCTTCTCATAATTGATGGACACAATCTCCATTTCCAGATATTCTTCGGCATACAGTCGCGGCTCAAGAAGAAGCCGGGCAAGGTATCGCCGTTCGGCGTTGGTTTTACCGGCGCTATGAAGCGGATAATCCGCTTTGCCAAGCCGACGCATGTCGTCGTCATCTTCGACGGTGAGCACGAGAATCCCCGCCGGGCGCTTTTCCCCGCCTACAAGGCGAACCGCCCCGATTACAGCCAGCTCCCCGACGACGAGAATCCCTATCTCCAGCTCCCGGCGGTGCGCGACGCGCTTGACCGGATGAAGATAAAGTATGTCGAGACGACAACGGTCGAGGCTGACGACATGATCGCGGTCTGCTGCGAGAGATTCAGAGCGGCGGCGGATATAATTGTCTGCTCGCACGACCACGATTTCTACCAGCTGCTCGGAAGCCGTGTCAGGCTGATGAACTACAGCGGAAAGCAGGGCTCGTATTACGACGAAAAGAACTTCCGGGACGAGTTCCACATTTCTCCGCGCAGATTCGCGGATTACAAGGCACTGACCGGGGACAAGTCGGACAACATCCCCGGAGTGCGCGGAGTCGGCTCTGTCTCGGCGGTCAGACTGCTCAACCGCTTCGGCGGGGTCGAGGGGATAATCGAACACACCGCCGAGGTAAAGCAGAAGAAGCTGCGCCGCTGTCTTGTCGAGGGCACTGACCGTATGAGGCTGAATTATCAGCTGGTCAAGCTGGGCGGCGAGCAGTACGAAAGTTTTGAGCTGCCGTGGAAGCTTGCCGACCTCGCGTTTACGATGCCGGACGAGCCGGTGAAGGACAACAGGCGTCGTCAGAAGCCGAAGCAGGGTGAAAAGCAGTCCGCGGCTCAGTCCGGGCAGAAGCCGAAGCAGGAACGTTCAAAGCGGAAGTCTCCGCAGCCGAAATCGACGCAGACAAAGCCGCCGCAGTCACTGCCTGAGCAGACAGCGCCGATACCCGAGCCAAAGCCGATCGAGGTGAAGGCTGAGCAGACCGAAGGAGCGAATGTAAAGCCGGTCGGGTCGGCAAAGCCGAGAAACAAGCGTCGCGGACGCCGTCCGGACAGACCGAAGCCGCGGGTTCAGCAGACTGTTCAGGAGCCGGGGCAGGTCAACGAGACGAAACCGGCGCGGGTTGAAAGCAATCCGGCGCGCGCGGAGCAGAAGCCGAAGCCCGAGCGCAGATCCGGACCCGAATCGAAACCCGAGCCGCCGAAGGATGTGAGATCCGAGCCGAAGTCCGACGACAGACCCGGGCACAAGAATGAGCAGAGACCCGCAAAGCAGCCGTCCGGACAGGCGAAAAAGCCGCGCGGGTCAAGGCAGAACAATCAGAAGCGCCGCGACCGCGACGATTACCCGAGGCAGGAGACCGCGGGCGACCGTATTCTGACCCGAAAGCAGGCGTGGGATGACTGAGGAGCGTATCGGCATATCGTCGGCATGCTTCTACCCCGAGGAGACGCTCGACGCGGTGAAACGCTGCGCCGGGCTGGGCTTTTGCAATGTCGAGGTGTTCATGAACAGCTTTTCGGAGCTTGAAGCGCCTTATCTGCGCGAGCTGAACGCGGTCAGACGGTCGGAGGGGATCAGATTCACGTCGGTGCACCCCTTCACATCGGGGTATGAATATATGCTCTTCTTCTCGGCGTATAAAAAAAGAGCCGACGACTCGTGCGGCTTCTACAGGATGTATTTTTGCGCGGCGGCTGAGCTCGGGGCTGAGTTTGTGGTGTTTCACGGCGACTCGACCCGCGCGCCGTTCATCGGGATGGACAGGTATGCCGAGGTGTTCGCGCGGCTTGCCGAGACGGCAAGGAGCGAGGGCGTGACGCTGGCGCACGAGAATGTATCGTCGGCGCGCGGCGGAGACCCGGAGTTCATGCGTGAGCTGAGGAATCGTATCGGAGCGGGGGAGATAAGCTTCGTGTTCGACGTCAAGCAGGCGCTCAGAGCCGGGCACACGCCGGAGGAGATGATCGACGTGATGGGGAGCGATATAAAGCACGTGCACATCAACGACTGGGCGTTCTCGAACGACGGCAGCCGCGAGGGCGGTTGCAGGCTTCCCGGCGCGGGCGGGCTTGATCTTCAGGCGGTTATCGGGCGGATCGAGAGCTACGGGTACGCCGGACGGTATATGATCGAGGTGTACCGAAAGAACTTCGTGGAGGACAGCGAGCTCCGCTTCGCGTCGCTCAAAGTAAGAAGTAAAAGTGAAGAGTGAAGAAGTATATATTGTTGGCAAACGCGGAGCTATCGGTTCTGCCAACGTGCTCCGCGTTTGCCAAGTAAATTCACTTTTTCACTCTTCACTCTTACTTCTTCACTAAAAAACTCCGAATGCAAAGCATCCGGAGTTTTGGTGACCCTTATCTTCCATCAGGCGAACTCCGTCGCCTGACTCGCCGTCAACCTCGTCGAGCGTCAGATTGACCTCGCCGGTCTGCTCGCCGATCGGGTCGAAGACTATCTTCAGCCGGTCGTCGTAGACATACGCGCGCACGAGGAAGGTCTGGAAGAGCTTCATTCTGTACTTCCTGTCCCTGACTTCGCCGCCGCGGTAGCTCTTCAAGTACCCCACAACCTGATCCCGGCTGACGTTAAGCTGGCTCGCCGTCAGCTCCTCGAGACGTTCGGTTATCTCTTTGCTCTCCGCCTCGAGCGCGAGCAGACGGTCCTTTGTCGTGTCGGTGAATATCCCCGCCTCGATCGCGTTCATGATGTTGTCGATAGCTTTTTTGTTATCGGCTTTTGCCGCCTCGAGCGCCTTGATTTCCGGGTTATTCTTGTGCTTCTGCTGGAAGTCGATTATCTCGTCGGCGATCTGGTCGACGACCGCGTCGTCCATGATCTTCGCGAGCAGTGCCGACGCGACTGCTATCTCGGTCTGGTCGCGTCCGACCGACGCCTTTTTGCATCCACTCCCGGTGCGGCGTCCCGAGCAGGCGTAATAATTATAGACCGTGCCCGACTTGCCTGTGCCGGACATTCCGATCATCATTTCCCCGCATTCGCCGCAGTAGAGCTTGCCTGTGAGCTGATAATCGGCTTCGGGGTTCTTTTTCTTTTTGGCTGACATTGCGATCATTGCCTCCTTAAAAAGCTTATCGTCGATAATCCGCGGCATCCCGCCGGGGACTCGGACGCCGTCGAAGATGTAGATTCCGAGGTAGCGTTCATTCCCGAGAATGCCCTGAAAGCTGTTCTTGCCCCACTCGTGACCGAGCCGGGTCTTCAGGTGGCGGGCGTTCAGGTCGCGCATAATCGAGACGTTGGACTCGCCTGCCGCGGTGCGCGTGTATATCTCGCGGACGATGGCGGCGGCTGTCTCGTCGATCTCGAACCGTCCGTCGACGCCCGATCTGTAGCCGTATGGAGCAGGACCGTTCGCCTTGCACTGGCGGGCGTTGTCGGCTTGCGTGCGCTTGATGTCCTCGCCTAAGTTTTCGGAATAGAACTGGTTGACGCTCATCATCGTTCTGAGGGCGAACCGACCGGCGGCTGTGTTGCCGAACTCCTCTTTGGCGTACAGGACGGTGACGCCGCTTTTGTTCATCTCGACCTCGAAGGTGAGGGCGTTCAGCATGTTGCGCGCGATCCGGCTCGATTTGTAGGCTATGACGACCTCGAACGCCTTTTTCGCGGCGTCGCGGCGAAGACGCTGAAACTGCGGGCGTCGATCAGAGCGACCGCTGACAGCCGCGTCGGCGTAGACGTCGACGACGGTGAGGTCGTTTGCCTTTGCGAAGGCTTGACATTCGGCGACCTGCTGCTCGATCGACTCCTCGCGTTGGTTGTGGGAGGAGAAGCGGGCGTAGATCACGGCTTTTGGCATGTGTGGGAACTCCTTTCTGTGGTTGTTTCCGTTTTGTAAATGACCACTTTTTCAGTTATTAGAGAATTTCTAATAGATGACCATTTTGCGGACGTGCGCAGGATGGTTACGCG
>CAKSOR010000090.1 GCA_934477985.1 uncultured Eubacteriales bacterium | reverse complement strand
ATGTATGCCCACGCCGACGCGTACTGGGCGTTCAGAATATTGCTGCGTATCATCCGTCCGAGTCCGGGATAGCTTCCGCTGCCCTCGACCGTGTCGATGAAGTACTCGCTGACCAGCGCGCTGATTATGCTGACCGGGAGGCTCACCTTCAGCGCCGTGAAGATGAACGGCAGGCAGTTCGGAAGCCTCAGTTTGAAGAACACCGTCTTTTTGTCCGCCGCGTAGGTCTTCATCAGGTCCTCGCCGAACGGCTGAACCTCGGTCAGTCCGCGGTAGGCGTTGAAGCTCATGCTCGAGACGCACATAACCGTGACGACTAAGAACTTCGAGACGATTCCGCGCACCTGGATGTCGCTTATCCAGACCTTGACGAGATTGTTGAAGACCGGCGCCAGCGCGACTATCGGTATCGCGTTGAAGCAGGACACCACCGCCAGCCCGCCCTTTCCGAAGTGCCTGAACTGCACCGCGAAGAGCGCCACTAAGAATCCGAGGAAAGAGCCGAGCGCGAGTCCGATCACGACCGGTATCGTCGTCATCAGCAGGTTTCCGAAGAGCTTTTGCAGGTTGCCGCCGATTATCTCGCCGATGTGCGACGGAGTCGGAAGAATCCACTCATCCGCGTGCACCAGCTTGTGCAGAATCTGCGTCTGCCAGAGCGTGAAGAGCACGACTCCGAAGATCAGCGGGTAAACTACCGAGGTCACCGTGTTGAAGGTCGACGGAGCTTCCTTTTCCCAGCGCCGGACGCTCTTTACAGCCCGGCGTTTGATTGCGATCCTGTTCATTTTGCCTCACCTTTCTTTACATTATGTTTCTTTCCCGACAGCAGCGACTCAAAGAAGCCCATCAGCTTCGAGAAGAAGATTCCGAGCGCCGCGCTTATGAAGACTATCTCCCAGAAAGCGTAGATCGAAGTGTTGTGCTTGAGGGACTGTGAAAGCAGACATCCGAGTCCGACGCCGCCCTGCAATGTGTCGACAAGTATCGAAGCGGTTATCGCCATCGGAGCGGCGATCTTGAGTCCGGTGAAGAAGTACGGCAGGCAGGTCGGGAGCATTACCTTCTGATAGAGTGTGAAGCGGTTCACCGCGTAGGAGAACATCAGCTCATGCTTTTCGCGGCTGACCGACTTGAATCCGGCGAGCATGTTCGCCGCGACCGGATAGAAGGTGAGAATCGCCGCGATGACTATCCGGCTCGACGATATGTCGCCGGTGAGTGACAGCACTATCGGCGCCATTCCGAGTATCGGGATCATCTGAATTATCATAAGATACGGAAACGCGATCTTCTCGACCGCGCCAGAGAGGCTCATCGCCAGCGCCAGCAGCGCTCCGAGCGCCATTCCGATGAGGAATCCGATTCCGGCTCGCGATAAGGTCGCCCACGCGTTTGTCATGACCATTCCGAAGATCGTCTGGTCGTCGCTCGCCTTCATCGTGACCGACGAGGCGATCTGCCAGAGGTGCGGGAGAATGTATTCGGGGTGCTTCGGCGAGACGGTCTGAATGTAGAACGCTCCGATCTCCCAGATGACCGCGAAGCCGAGTATCCAGACAAAGAGCACGAAGCCGTCCGACGCGGTCAGTTTTTTCATCACCGACGGCTTCTTTTCCCTGCCCGCAGACCTGAGCGCCGCCGGGACTTTTTCTTTTATATCCATTTGACGCTCCTTTCAGATGCCTTCAAAGCTGTTGCGGACGACCGAGACGAGCTCGGTAAGCTCGGGCGAGCCCCGCATTTCGGGAACTCTCGGACGTCCGAGAGTGATGTCGACGACCGCCGAAAGCCTTCCAGGGTGCGGCGAGAGGACGCAGACTCTGTCCGAGAGGTAGACCGACTCGGAGATATTGTGCGTGACGAAGATTATCGTCTTGCCGGTCTTTTTCCAGATTCTGAGCAGGTCTTCGTGCAGCTTCTCGCGTGTGAACTCGTCGAGCGCCGAAAACGGTTCGTCCATCAGAAGGATGTCGGGGTTCAGCGCGAGCGCCCTTGCGATGCCGACTCTCTGCTGCATGCCGCCGCTGAGCTGCGACGGATGATGGTCGGCGAAGTTCGTGAGTCCGACAAGCTCGAGCATCTTCAGAGCGCGTTCCTCGCGCTCGGCTTTCGGGAGCTTGATGATCTCGAGCGGGAGCTCGACGTTCTTCTGAACCGTCCGCCATTCGTAGAGAACCGGGCTCTGGAAGACCATGCCGTACTTGCGACCGAGCCTTGCCTCGCGCGGAGTTCCGCCGTCGACCGTCAGCGTACCTTCGCTGGGGTCGATGAGGTCGGCGATCATGCGGAGCAGCGTTGTTTTTCCGCAGCCGGAGGGTCCGAGCAGCGAGATGAACTCGCCTCGGTCTATCGAGAGCGAAACATCCGAGAGCGCCGTGACCTTCGCGTTGTTGTTCGTGAAGATCTTGCTCACGTGATCGACGGTAATGATCGGTTTTTCCATTGTCATGTCCTCCTTGTAAAATAATAAAAGCACAGACCAACAGGGTCTTCGTGAACCCCATTGTTCAGTGCTTTTTGAAAGTATCTTTATATAAACTTGCGTTTTGCTCGTTCTTTCGGGTCATCCTCTCCGGAACTCGCTTATCAAGTTGATGTATATATTATAGCACACCCCGCCGAAAAAGTCAAGAGAAAAAGCGTGCCGCGCGCGTCATTCTATATATCACACAAAAGGCGGCACGGCAGAGTACATGATTTTGCATATCGTGAATGCTAAAAATTCATTTTCAGCACATCTTTGATGTGCTTGACACACAATTTTGCAAGTTTTTATATTTTAACTTGCATTTGGTGAGGATGGAATCGCGTGCCAGCCGGAATCGGGACGACCGCCCTGGCGCGCGGATGTCTGATGGGCGCAAGAAAGCGGAGATCGGATTTGCAATAATCGATTCCGGAAAATTCATTCTGACGCGCTTGTCCATTTCCGACAGTCTGTGCGTTCTCACGAGTGTTGTCACGCCCTGTTTCAGCGCGTAAGGCGGTTTTTTATCCTCTCCCGACTTGACAATCCCCAGCCTTTGTGATATAATATTCCTGTCCGGAGACCGCGGTCGCCGGGCGCATCAAAGGGAACGCTGATTTAAGGTTGTTTTCACGACGAAAAAGCCCATAAATCCAAGCCTTTTTCGCGTGAAAACTCCATTTATTCAGCTTATTCCTGACAGAGCCCTGATGAGGAAAAAGCATGGAAGATTTTAATTTCAGATCGGAATATAACAACCTGCTGACGCCTGAAACGGTATCGCTGCTCACATACATACACGAGTGCCGCGGTCAGCAGGCTCATTTCGTCAAAACGCGCTCGGAAGCGCTTTCGGAGTTCACCGGGACCGCCAGAATGCAGAGTGTCGACGCCTCGGACCGCATCGAGGGCATCGTGACAACCGAGGAGCGCCTCAAGCGAATCGCGCTCGGAAAGGTCTCGCCGCGCACAAGGAGCGAGCGCGAGATCACAGGCTATCGCGACGCCCTCTCGGTGGTGCGCGAAAACCACGAACACATCGCGCCGACTCCCTCCGCCATGCAACAGCTCCACCGCGCGCTCTACAGGTTCAGCCCGAGGCAGATCGGCGGAAGATACCGCGCCGCGGACAAATTCGTCCCGGAGGAGCTCAGTTTCCTCGAGGTCACGCGGTCATACCCCGCGTCCGCGGAGCTTCCCGGACTGATGGACGAGCTCTGCGGCTCGTTCGGCGAAGCCCTCGGCGACGCGTCGCTCGACCCGCTTCTGCTGACACCGCTCTTTATACTTCGCTTTCTGAGCCTTTGTCCGTTCGAGGACGGCAACGCACGACTCAGCCGCCTTCTGACTCTGCTTCTGCTCCGCCGCGCCGGGCATATCGTCGTTGAGCATGTCAGCGTCGAAAAGCTGATCTTCGAGCGCCGCGACGGCTATTTCACGTCGCTTGGCGCGGGTCTCTCGGTCGCGGACGGCAAAAAGAGCGATCCGATGCCCTTCACTGAATACACGCTTGAGATCGTCGCCGCGGCTTACCGGGAATTTCAGGAGCGCGTAGACCTGCTCGCCGCGAAAGGCTTCTCGAAGCCCGAGCGCGTACGCGAAATCATAAGGGAGAGCTCAGGGCGCATAACAAAGAGCGAAATTCTGGAAAAATGCCTTGACATCAGCCAGGTCACCGTACAGCGCACGCTCGTCGAGCTGCTTCAGAGCGGCGAGATCACAAAGATAAACGGCGGACGCTACACCTCATATGTCTGGAACGGCGATAAAAAGCCGGATGACGAGTAGATAGTCCATGAAACCGCGGCTGCCCGGAAATTGAGTCCGGACGCGAAAATATGTAACATTCCGACTCTTGACAAGGACATGAGTATATGCTATAATTACTGTGGCAGTATATTAAGGAAAAGCTGATTTAAGGTTGTTTTCGCGTGAAAACCCGAATTATTCAGCTTATCCCTGAATTTAAAAGGAGCAGAAAAAATGAAGACCCCATTCATCTCAAAGGACAGACTCGAGGAGATCTGTGAGAAGTACCCCACCCCCTTCCACATCTACGACGAGCGCGGCATACGCGAACGCGCGCGCGCTCTCAATTCGGCTTTTGCCTGGAACAAGGGCTTCCGCGAGTATTTCGCGGTCAAGGCGACGCCAAACCCGACGATTCTGAAGATACTGAAGGAAGAGGGCTGCGGAGTCGACTGCTCTTCCCTGACCGAGCTCATAATGTCGGAGCGCTGCGGATTCTCGGGCGACGAGATAATGTTCTCCTCGAACGACACGCCCGCCGAGGATTTCAGGAAAGCCCGCGAGCTCGGCGCTATAATAAATCTGGACGATTTCACGCACATTGATTTTCTCGAAAAGGTCACCGGCTCTATTCCCGGGACTATCTGCTGCCGCTACAATCCCGGCGGAGATTTCCGCATAAGCACCCGCATAATGGGCTCGCCCAGCGAGGCAAAGTACGGAATGACCCCCGACCAGATGCTCGAGGCGTATAAGATTCTCAGGGCGAAGGGCGCTAAGCGCTTCGGTATCCACGCCTTCCTGTCGAGTAACAACACCGACAACGAATACTACCCGACTTTAGCGCGCGAACTCTTCAGATTCGCGGTCAGAGTCAAGGAGGAGACCGGAATCGCGCTCTCCTTCATAAACCTCTCGGGCGGAGTCGGCGTGCCCTATCTCCCCGACGCGAAAGCGCCTGACATCGCCGCGATAGGCGAAGGGGTACGCGAGGTCTACGAAGAGGTGTTGGTCCCCGCCGGACTCGGCGATGTCTCGCTCTTCACAGAGCTCGGACGCTGGATGCTCGCGCCGAACGGGCATCTTGTCACCCGCGTGATACACGAAAAGCATATATATAAGGAGTATATCGGAGTCGACGCCTGCGCCGCCAACCTCATGCGTCCGGCAATGTACGGCGCTTACCACCACATAACGGTGATGGGCAGGGAGAACGAGCCCTGCGACCATGTCTACGACGTCACCGGCGGACTCTGCGAGAACAACGACAAGTTCGCTATAGACCGCGCGCTTCCGAAGATCGGAATCGGCGATCTTCTGGTCATCCACGACGCGGGCGCTCACGGCTTCTCAATGGGCTACAACTACAACGGCAAGCTGAGATCGGCTGAGATCCTCTACCGCGAGGACGGCTCGGCTGAGCTGATCCGCCGCGCCGAGACTGTTGACGACTACTTCTCTACTCTCATCTGGGACGATGAAAAGAACTGAGTCAAAGCTCGTCGCCGCGCTGATCCTGACCGCGATCGTCATACCTGTCCTGAATGTCACGGTCCTGGGCTCGCTCGCGGTCATGACCGAAAATGACGTCGCGTATCCCGACAGAGTACCGCAGGTTATAAGCTACGCCAAAGAGATCATCGGAGTCGTCTCGGTCTTCGCGTCCGCCGGGCTGCTGGCGTTCGCCTTCGCGCTGAGAAAGAGCGCGAAGACCGCGGCGTGGATATGCTTTCTGTCAGTGCCGTTTACCTATCTTTCGGCGGGACTCTGCGACATGGCGTTCTACGGAACGCGGGCGTTCAGCCTGGTATATGTCCTGCCGATGGTCGTCAACTGCGTCTTTGAGTGCCTGAGATATTTCATCGTGATAATCATCGCGAGGAGAATCGGAAGCGGCGCGAGAAAGTCCGGACGGAGCTTCGGGCTCGAGGTCTTCTCGACCGATGGCGCGCTGTCGCGGGCGGCGGTCTTCACGACGATTACTGTCTTCATAACGCTCATCATAACGAGTCTCACCGACACGGTCGCTCTGCTCGCGGAGTACGGCGCGCCGGTAAACCCGGGCGAGGCGACCTATCTGATACTTCCGTACATCACCGCGGTTGTATATTCGATGATCGGATATTTCGCGGTATACGCCGCCGGAAAAGCCGTTCTGAAGTGATTTTTTCCCGCCGGGGCTTGATTTTCCGGGGAAGATGTGGTATAATAGAGACGAAAGGACAATAGACCTGTTCGATAGCCCGACTTTAGCGTATCAAATCGGCGACGCAAGTCGGCAATTTGATTGACAAGTCGGGAGGGTTATCGAACAAGTCTAATGAAGCCATGGACAAATCATTTCTGTCAAAGCTGTACGAGTCAGGACTCGGCGCGAAATATGACGAGTCCTGCAAGAGCATCCTCGCCGAGAAAATAATTCTGGCGTGGATAATGAACGCCTGCGTCGAGGAATATAAGGGAATCGACCCGAACGAAATCGCCGAAAAGTATATCGAAGGCGAGCCCGAGATCGGCTCGGTCGGAGTCTTTCCGGGGCAGACAAACCGGAAGATACACGGTCTTCCGAACGAGGACAGCGTGCCGGGCGAGCGCGGAGTGCGGTTCGACATCCGGTTCTCGGCGATCGCGCCGGACGGCGGCGGAGTCATAAAGCTGATTATAAATGTAGAAGCCCAGAATAAATATTACAACTCGTATCCGCTTATCACGCGCGGAATATACTATTTAAGCCGGATGATCTCGGCGCAGTACGGCGTGGAGTTCGATAAATCGCACTACGAGAACATCAAGAAGGTCTATTCGATCTGGGTCTGCACCGACCCGCCGAAGAGCCGTGTCAACACGATGACGCGCTATCGGATAGCCGAAGAGCCTGTGATAGGCGACGCGCGCGAAGACCCGCGGCACTATGACCTTATGAACGCCGTGCTGCTTTGTCTCGGCAGCACGAGCGAGGAGAGCCGCGGTGTATTCAAATTGCTTGAGACCCTTCTGACCGACGAGAAGTCGAAGGTTCAGAAGGACAGAATAGTCGAGGATGAGTTCGGCATAACGATGTCGGACAGTCTTGAAAGGAAGGTGAACAGTATGTGTAATCTGAGTCAGGGGATAATTGAGCGGACTTTGGAGAGCGCGGATAAACAATACAACGAATTGACATGCGGTATGATCCTGTCGATGATGAAAAGGCTGTCAATAGATTTCGATTCAGCGGCAGATATACTGAGCGTCCCCGACGACAAGCTCGAAACCTACCGCGAAATGGTGAAAAAGCTGAATGGATAGTCTTTGCAGGAGGTTGGCAGTATGTGTAATCTGAGTCAGGGGATAATTGAGCGGACCGCCACAAAAACCTGGTACAGAGCCATGGAAACCGCCGACAAGCCCGAGATCTGCCGCGCGCTGCCGGGCTTCAGAAATAACCCGCGCTTATCATGACCACGCAAATCACCGCTGAGTTCGCCGGAAAGACCGTCAAGGACTGGTTCTTCTCGAACGGCTTCTCAAACAACCAGATAAAGCGCCTCAAGAGCCTTGACGACGGAATCCTCCTGAACGGTCAGCGCGTCACGGTGCGGCGACTTCTCTCGCCCGGCGACACCCTCTCGCTCCGCCTTGAGGACGACGACGGGAATCCCGCGCTCGTCCCGACCGAAATGCCGCTCTCCATCCTCTATGAGGACGAAAACATAATAGCCCTCGACAAGCCCGCCGGGATGCCTACTCACCCCTCTCACGGGCACTTTGAGGACACTCTAGCGAACGGGCTCGCTTTTCTCTTCGGAAAGCGCGGCGAGCCCTTTGTCTTCCGCGCCGTCAACCGCCTTGACCGCGGAACTTCCGGAATCGTCCTTGTGGCGAAGAACTCCAAGGCGGCGGCTGACCTGTCCGAATTGATGAAAGCCGGACGGATAAAGAAGACATATGTCGCGCTCGTGAACGGCGTCATGTCCGGAAGCGGCGTCATAGACCGACCGATAAGACGTCAGACCGAGTCGATAATCACCCGCGAGGTCTGCGATATTGACCTGCCCGGAGCGAAGCGCGCCGTATCGGAATACCGCGTCATATCGTCGGGCGGCGGCTGGTCATTCGTTGAACTCAACCCGGTCACCGGGCGGACGCACCAGCTGCGCGTGCATCTCTCGAGCGTCGGTCATCCGATCGCCGGCGACGGGCTCTACGGAACGGCTGAGACTGTCCCAACCGCGCTTGACCGCCTTTTTGACCGTCCGGCGCTCCACTGCCGGCGGCTGAGGATATTTTTCGCGGATAGTGACATACTTATTGAAGCCCCTCTGCCCGATGACATC
>CAKSOR010000089.1 GCA_934477985.1 uncultured Eubacteriales bacterium | reverse complement strand
CCGCTGGGCGGTCGCGCTCGCAGGCGGGCACTTCGTGCCCGTCCGCCTCGGATTCGAGGCGGATGGCGAGCGGAGCTCGCCACCTGCGTTCGCCGCGGCGGATGTGCCGCCACGGCGAACCGCGGCGCGGATACGCCGCGCCGCATTCTGGCGGATCCCAAAACGAAAAGACTGCCGCGTCCGCGGCAGCCGGATCGAAAGTTGAAAATATTGAAAAACGCGCGTACAATGTCTGCTTTTACTGGCAGAGTCTGTCCGCACCGCGGAATCAGACTCTATTGATCGGGTTGTCAGTGAGTTTTGTCCGCGTCGTCCCACGAGAACTTCGTGAGCTGCCCGTCTTCGCGCAGTCCATCAAAATTACGCTGCCTGAGCACTTCATAAACAGCGATCGCCGCCGAGTTCGACAGATTCAGAGATCTCAGCGTGTCGCGCATCGGAATCCGCACACAACGGTCTGGATTCGCGAACAAAAGCTCCTCCGGCAGTCCCTTCGTCTCCTTCCCGAACATCAGGAAGACCTTTTCGGGATATTTTATATCTGTATAGCAATGCCGCGCCTTGGTCGTGAAGCAATAGAACTCCGCGTCGGGATTCTTTTCGAAGAAGTCATCGAGATTTTCGTAATAGGTGATGTCGAGTTTGTCCCAGTAATCCAGCCCGGCACGCTTCAGCTTCCGGTCGTCAATCTCAAAGCCGAGCGGCTTCACGAGATGCAGTGACGCGCCGGTCGCGGCGCAGGTGCGGGCAATATTGCCGGTGTTCTGCGGAATCTCCGGCTCGACCAGGACTATGTTTATATTTTTCATTTTCAAAAAATTCCTCCGCCGCGGGGGATTTTTTTTACCCACGCGGGAAAAATATCGTGTGAGGTGATGTCATGCTTTCATTCAGAAGCGCAAAGGAATCTCTGCGCGACTCGCTCACGGCTTATCTTTTAGTCGCCGGGCTCGGTGTCTCGCTCATAATAATGGGCGTCACAGCGTCGGTCTATTCCGACAGACTCGAGCAAAACATCCGCTCAGAACGTCTCAGCGTGCTCTACGAGTGCGCCGATCTGCTGCGCCGTTATGACTCCTCGGAGCGCGCGGACGACCGTCTGGAGGCTTCCGTGAGCTTCAGGGACGCTGTTATGCGGCTCGACTGCGGCGACGAACTCAAGGCGGCGCTCTGCGACTACGCCGGTGAGCTTCGCTACGGCTTTCCGGAACTGCCGCCATCCGCGCTCGCCGACGAGTTTCTGCTCATTGCCGCGTCGGACGGCGATGTCGCCGGGGTCGCGGACACTCTCGGACTTTCGCGCGGCGTCTCGCTGCCGTCGGTCGTCCTACCGGAACGCTACCTGAAAGCCCAGGCGCTGCGCGACGCGGAACTGCTCGCGGGCGGGATATACGGTCTTCCGGCGCTCACTGCGACCGACTCCGGCTACACGATGTCCGCTTCGAACCTCTTCATCGACTTTTCGGGAAAGGACGGGCGGATGACCGAGTTCTTCTATCTGCCCGGCGGCGCGGGAGACATACCGTCGCTCGCGATTGAACTCTCTGACGGCAAGCCCGGCGGCGTCGAGCCCGGCGGAAACCTGTGCGGGTACCGCCTCTTTAGAGCTTCCGGAAGCGATGAGCTGCGCTTCGTCGTCTCCGCTGACGGCAGGATCGCGGCTGTCCTGAAAGTAAAAAGGTGATGACCTTGATCATCACCAATGTTACATAAAGAGAACTTAAGGATAAACTGAAGAATTGGAGTTTTCACGCGAAAAAGGCTTGGATTTATGGTCTTTTTCGCGTGAAAACAACCTTAAATCAGCGTTTCCTCAAGCACCGAGCTTGTTGAGCTTAACGGTGTAATTGCTCTTCTTTCTCGCGGCGTTGTTCTTGTGAAGAAGTCCCTTGGCGACTGCCTGGTCGATCTTCTTGACCGCTGCCTTATAGGTCTCCTCTGCGGCAGCCTTATCGCCTGCTGCGAGAGCCTGCTCGTACTTCTTCATGGAAGTCTTGAGCGCGGTCTTGAGCATCTTGTTCTGCATCGTCTTGGTCTCGCTTACGAGGACGCGCTTCTTGGCGGATTTGATGTTCGGCAAACTGTTCACCTCCTTAAAAATTAAGCGTCGGGCACTGCCCGATCGGATAGATAGCATTGATCAGGGCATGCTTCATCGGTATAAAAAGGCACACCCATGCGTTTCTCTATATATGATACCACATTTTCTCGAAAATATCAAGGGTTTTTTGAAAAAAAACAAAAAAATCTTTTATGACGATTTTTTGACGTCCCATGAACGTCTTTTTTGTGATTTATCACAGAAAAAAATCCCTGAAAACCCTTGACAAATCGCGAAAGGTGTGCTATAATAATATACTGCATTATAATCGCTAAGAGTATGCACATTTGTTTGTTATGACCGTGTCTTTTTTATATTTTCTTTATTAGTATGCGGTCTTTTACGAAATAACCCGGATGTCAATTTTGTTGAATGGAGTGATTGTTTCAATGATGGTCAAACCCACGATGCTTGGCAAGACCGAAAGAATGAGCTTCGCCAAAATAGGCGATACTCTGGAAATGCCCAATCTCATCGAGGTTCAGAAGAGGTCGTACAAGTGGTTCTTAGACGAGGGACTCAAGGAGGTTCTCCGCGATGTCTCGCCGATCACCGACTACTCAGGCAACCTTATTATCGAATTCCTTGATTACAGCATCGACCCCACCCCCAAGTACCCCGAGGAGGAGTGCAAGGAGCGCGATGTCAACTACGCCGCGCCTCTTCGCGTCAAGGTCAGACTGACCAACAAGGCGACCGGTGAAGTCAAGGAGTCGGACGTTTTCATGGGCGATTTCCCGCTCATGACCGACAACGGCACATTTATAATAAACGGCGCTGAGCGTGTCATCGTCTCCCAGCTCGTCCGTTCCCCCGGCATCTATTACGAGACCTCTATCGACAAGACCGGCAAGACCATCTTCGCCACCACCGTCATCCCTTACCGCGGCGCGTGGCTCGAGTATGAGACTGACGCCAACGATATTTTCTGGGTGCGTATAGATAAGAACCGCAAGATCCCGGTGACCGTCCTCATCCGTGCACTCGGCATCGAGTCTGACGACGAGATAAAGAAGTATTTCGGCGAGGACATGCGCCTCGTCACCACTATGGAAAAGGACCTCATGAACGACGAGGCTGTCAAGAATGGCACTTCTGTCGGCGATGAGGCTCTCAAGGAGATCTACAAGAAGCTCCGTCCCGGCGAGCCTCCGCTTGTCGAGAGCGCGCAGATTCTCCTGAACAACCTGTTCTTCGATCCCAAGCGCTATGACCTCGCGGCTGTCGGACGCTACAAGTACGACAAGAAGCTCGCGCTGGGCAAACGTATCGCCGGTCACAAGCTGGCTGAGCCGGTCGTCTCCCCGATCACTGGCGAGCTCCTCTATGAGGAGGGCGAGACGCTTGACGCCGACAAGGCTATGGCTATCGAGCACGCCGGAGTCAATGAGGTCAGGCTCTACGCCGAGGACGGCGAGACTGTCATCAAGGTCTTCGGAAACGGCATGATCGAGCCGAAGTATGTCATCGGCTGCGACCTCGACGATATCGGCATAACCGAGCGCGCTAAGCTCTCTGTCATACTTGAGATCATGGAAGAGGTTCAGGGCGATATCGACGAGTTCAAGAAGATCGCGAAGAACCGCATCATGGATCTCTCGCCGAAGCATATCACCAAGGACGATATTTTCGCGTCGATAAACTACCTCACCTGCCTTGCCAACGGCATCGGCACGCGCGACGACATCGACCACCTCGGAAACCGCCGTCTCCGTTCGGTCGGCGAGCTTCTCCAGAACCAGCTGCGCATCGGTTTCGCCCGCATGGACAAGACCGTCAAGGAGCGCATGACCACTCAGGACGCCGAGGCGCTCACCCCGAACACCCTTATCAATATCCGCCATATAGTCAGCGCTATCCGTGACTTCTTCGGCTCTTCGCCGCTGTCGCAGTTCATGGATCAGAACAACCCGCTGGCAGAGCTGACCCACAAGCGCCGTCTCTCGGCACTCGGTCCGGGCGGCCTGTCGCGCGACCGCGCTTCGTTCGATGTCCGCGACGTTCACTACACTCACTACGGACGCATGTGCCCGATCGAGACCCCTGAAGGACCCAACATCGGTCTTATCTCGTATCTGGCGACCTACGCGCGCATCAATAAGTACGGCTTCATCGAAGCTCCCTACCGCAAGATCGACAAGGAGACCGGCGTCGTCACGAACGAAGTCGAGTACATGACCGCCGACGTCGAGGACAACTACACGGTCGCTCAGGCGAACGAGCCGCTCGACGAGAACGGACGCTTCATCAACAAGCGCATCTCCGGACGCCGCAGAAACGAGATCATAGAGTTCAACCGCGAAGAGGCTGACTACATGGACGTCTCGCCGAAGATGGTCGTGTCGGTCGCTACCGCGCACATTCCTTTCCTCGAGAACGACGACAACTCGCGCGCTCTGATGGGATCGAACATGCAGAAGCAGGCTGTGCCGCTGCTCGTCTCGGAGCAGCCGATCGTCGCCACCGGTATGGAGTACAAGGCGGCTGTCGACTCCGGAGTCGTTGTCTGCGCGAAGAACGCGGGCTTCGTCGAGAGAGTCAGCGCCGACGAGATCGTCATCCGCACCGACGCCGGCACCAAGGATGTCTACCACCTTATCAAGTTCAAGCGCTCCAACCAGGGCACCTGCGTAAACCAGAAGCCCATAGTCGACCTCGGCGAGCGCGTCGAGGCAAAGCAGGTCATCGCGGACGGTCCCGCTACCGCGAACGGCGAAATTTCGCTCGGTAAGAACGCTCTCATCGGCTTTATGACCTGGGAGGGCTACAACTACGAGGACGCTGTCCTTCTTAATGAAAAGCTCGTCCGCAACGACGTCTACACCTCGATCCACATCGAGGAGTACTCGCACGAGGCGCGCGACACCAAGCTCGGACCGGAGGAGATCACCCGCGAGATTCCGAACGTCAGCGAGGACGCTCTCAAGGATCTCACCCCCGACGGCATCATCCGCAAGGGTACTGAGGTCCGTGCCGGCGACATACTCGTCGGTAAGGTGACTCCCAAGGGAGAGACCGAGCTCACCGCCGAGGAGAGACTTCTCCGCGCTATCTTCGGCGAGAAGGCGAGAGAGGTCCGCGATACCTCGATGAGACTGCCGCACGGCGAGTCGGGTATCGTTATCGACGTCAAGGTCTTCTCAAGAGAGAATCAGGATGAGCTCCCGCCCGGAGTGAACAAGGTCGTTCGTGTCTATATCGCTCAGAAGCGTAAGATCTCGGTCGGCGACAAGATGGCGGGCCGTCACGGAAACAAGGGTGTCGTATCGAGAATACTTCCGCCCGAGGATATGCCTTTCCTCGCCGACGGAACTCCGCTCGACATCGTGCTTAACCCGATGGGCGTGCCGTCGCGTATGAACATCGGACAGGTGCTCGAGGTACACCTCGGCATCGCCGCGAGAAAGCTCGGCTGGAAGATCATGACTCCGGTCTTCGACGGCGCGAACGAGCAGGACATCTCAGAGTGCATGCTCAAGGCGGGCATGGACAGACGCGTCCTCCCGAACGAGAATGTCAGAGGCAAGAAGCTCTTTGAGGAGTTCTACGACGACAACGGCGAGCGCCAGCTCAGACCGATAGTCGGCGACGAGCGTCAGGATCTCGTTCACCTCGAGGAACTCCGCAAGGCGGACACTCTCCGCGTGCTCGACGGTAAGGCTATTCTCTACGACGGTCGTACCGGCGAGGCTTTCGACAACCCCGTAACCGTCGGTATAATGTATTACCTCAAGCTGCATCACCTGGTCGACGACAAGATCCACGCCCGTTCGACCGGTCCTTACGGACTCGTCACTCAGCAGCCTCTCGGCGGCAAGGCGCAGTTCGGCGGACAGCGCTTCGGCGAAATGGAGGTCTGGGCTCTCGAGGCTTACGGCGCGGCTTACACGCTCCAGGAAATCCTCACAGTCAAGTCGGACGACGTCACCGGACGCGTCAAGACCTACGAAGCTATCGTCAAGGGTCAGAATATCCCGACTCCGGGCGTCCCCGAGGCGTTCAAGGTGCTCGTCAAGGAGCTCCAGGCTCTCGCGCTCGACGTCAGGGTTCTCGACCGCGAAGGCAAGGAGATCGAGCTCTCGAGCCTCGGCGACGACGATGAGGATTATATCCCCAACTACGTCTCGGACGAGGATGTCGGCGAGACCGTCGCCGATGAGGACGAACTCAAGGACGGCTTCACCGAGGAGCATCCCGAGGACGACGACTTCTTCGCTGACGACGCTGACGATGACATGGATGTCGATTTCGACGGCGGTTCTTTCGACGATGACGATGAGTGATGGGGGAGAAGGGAAATAGATGGAACACAACGTATTTGATTCGATAAAAATAGGTCTGGCGTCTCCTGAAATGATCAGAAGCTGGTCTTACGGCGAGGTCAAGAAGCCCGAGACCATCAACTATCGTACTCTCAAGGCTGAGCGCGACGGACTCTTCTGCGAGCGCATCTTTGGTCCGACAAAGGACTGGGAGTGCCTCTGCGGAAAGTACAAGCGCGTCAGACACAAGGGCAAGATCTGCGAAAAGTGCGGCGTTGAGGTAACTACCCGCAAGGTCCGCCGCGAGCGCATGGGTCACATCGAGCTCGCCGCTCCGGTCTCGCACATCTGGTATTTCCGCGCTATTCCGTCCAGAATGGGACTTCTGCTCGACATCACACCGAGACTCCTCGAGAAGGTGCTCTATTTCGCGAGCTATATTGTCGTCGACGCCGGCAACACCGACCTCGCCAAGATGCAGCTCCTCAATGAGCGCGAGTATCAGGAGAGCGTCGAGAAGTGGGGCAAGGACGCTTTCCGCGTCGGAATGGGCGCCGAGGCTGTCAAGGAGCTCCTCCACGAACTCGACCTGAACCAGCTCTCCGCCGAGCTCCACGACGAGCTCGACAAGGCTCAGGGACAGAAGAAGATCAGAATAATCAAGCGTCTCGAGGTCGTCGAGGCGTTCAGAAAGTCGGGCAATCTCCCCGAGTGGATGATCCTCGACGTAGTGCCGGTCATCCCGCCGGACATCCGCGCGATGGTACAGCTCGACGGCGGTCGTTTCGCGACCTCCGACCTGAACGATCTCTACCGCCGCGTCATCAACAGAAACAACCGTCTGAAGAAGCTCCTCGAGCTCAGCGCGCCTGACATAATCATCCGCAACGAGAAGCGTATGCTTCAGGAAGCGGTTGACGCGCTCATAGACAATGGACGCCGCGGCAAGCCGGTCACCGGACCGAACAACCGCCCGCTCAAGTCGCTCTCCGAGATGCTCCGCGGTAAGCAGGGACGCTTCCGTCAGAACCTGCTCGGTAAGCGTGTCGACTATTCCGGACGTTCGGTTATCGTCGTCGGACCCGACCTGAAGATCTATCAGTGCGGTCTGCCGAAGGAAATGGCTCTCGAGCTCTTCAAGCCCTTCGTCATGAAGCGCCTTGTCGAGACTCAGAAGGCTACCAACATCAAGGACGCAAAGAAGAAGGTCGAGAAGGTCGACGTGGCCGTCTGGGACGCTCTCGAGAACGTCATCAAGGAGCATCCCGTGCTCCTCAACCGCGCGCCTACACTCCACAGGCTTTCTATCCAGGCGTTCGAGCCGATCCTCGTCGAGGGTCGCGCTATAAAGCTCCACCCGCTCGTTTGTACGGCGTTCAACGCCGACTTCGACGGCGACCAGATGCCGGTTCACGTTCCGCTTTCGTCCGAGGCTCAGGCTGAGGCAAGATTCCTCATGCTCTCGGCGAACAACCTTCTGAAGCCGGCAGACGGACGTTCGGTCACGACTCCCGGTCAGGACATGGTTCTCGGTTCTTACTACCTGACGATCGACCGCGAGGGCGAGATCGGCGAGGGACATGTCTACCGCGACTTCAACGAGGTCACGATGGCTTACGCTAACCATCTCGTCGGCATGCACGCGGCTATCAAGGTGCGCGTCGAGCGCGAGATCGAGGGTAAGGTCTACTCGGCGGTCATTGACGCCACCTACGGACGACTGATCTTCAACCGTCCGATCCCGCAGGATCTCGGCTTTGTCGAGCGTCCGACGATCGAGGAACTCTATGACGATCCCGATCATCCCGACGTTCCGAATCCCGAGAAGGTGAAGCAGCTTCTCTCGCTTGAGATCGCTTTCCCGACCAAGAAGAAGGATCTCGGTAAGATCATCGATATGTGCATCAAGAAGCACGGAGCTTCGACCACCGCTCAGGTGCTCGACAGCATCAAGTCGATGGGCTTCAAGTACTCGACGCTCAGCTCGATTTCGATCGCGATCGCCGACATGACGATCCCGCCGAAGAAGTACGAGATTGTCCACGAGGCGGAGAACAGAGTCCTCGAGATCATGAAGCACTTCCGCCGCGGTCAGTACTCCGAGGACGAGCGCTACAAGGCTGTCATCAGCGTCTGGGAGGAAGCGACGAAGGATGTCGTCGAAGCCATGCAGGAAGAGTTC
>CAKSOR010000088.1 GCA_934477985.1 uncultured Eubacteriales bacterium | reverse complement strand
GCGGAATCCACGGTCGGAAGCGTACTCTTGTCAAGGCCGCCCGACGCGAAGTTGACCGAATAAATCCCTCCGCGTTCGTCGGTGAAGATGATAAGTCCCTCGTCGGTCAGCGCCGCGCTTCTTATCTCCTGCTTGGTCTGAACGCGCGAAACAGTCGATCCGAGCCTCACCGCGCCGGTGTTCGAGACGACATAAATCTCGTCCTTCGTCCCCGCGATCAGACGGATGTAGAACCCGCCCGCGTTCGAGTCGTAACTGAGCGACGAGATATTCAGTCCGAAAAGCTCGCCGCAGTCGTAATCCGTGACATTTCCGCCCGACTCGACCGAGAGCTTCAGACTCTCATAGCGGTTGTTATCATCCGAAAGCTCGCCGCTGACTATGCAGACGACGCCGTCGAACCCGGCTCTCGCGAGAGTTCCGTCCGGATTTCCGGGATTCTCGACCTCGGACTCACCTGTAAGCGCGTCGACGCGTAAAATCACGCCATGCGATTCGATCTCGGGATGCTCCGGGTCGACCGTAAGCCATCCGTCGATCAGAAAGTCGCCGTCGGAGCCCAGAACTTTGCCGTTATATTGATACTTTTCCGGAAGCTCAATCTCCTCGGCGCGCCATGCGAGGTCAGGCGTCTCCTCCTCAACCTTGCCGCATGACGTGAAAATCGCGGCAAGAACGACCATAGCGGTCAGCAAAATTCCCCCTTTGAATGCCATAAAATCCTCCTTACTCACCCGCTGTCTCAAGCGCTGTGTCAGGCTTGTTCGTGATTATCGCGCCGACGTTCAGCTCGCAGAGCCGCTTTATTGCCGCCGGGTCGTCGACCGTCCAGGGATGGACGCGCACGCCGATCTCGTTTGCGCGGTCGACTATCTCAGGGTGGTTCAGAATCTGCGCGTAATGCGGATGTATCGCGCGGGCTCCGAAGAGCGCCGCGTAATCGGCGGGCTTGACAATCTCCGCGCCGTAGAGCGGAGCGACAAACACCTCGCTGTCGTATTCAAGCGCCTCGGTCAGATTCCAGTGGTTGAAGGACGAATAAATAACCTTCTCGCGCATTCCGTGCGCGGCGGCGCAGTCGAGCGTCTTTTTGACGATTCCCGGCGTGCTCGCCTTTATCTCGACGTTGACATAAAGTCCGCGCGGGGCGAGCAGCTCGTAGACCTCGTCGAGCGTCGGAAGCTGCACCTTGCCGAACTTCTCGGACCTAGCCGCGAAATTGTACGAACGGAGCTCGTCAAAGGTCAGGTCGCGGACATAGCCGTGTCCGTCCGAGACGCGTGAGATCTCGTCGTCGTGCGTGACTACAAGAACCCCGTCCTTCGTGAGATGCACGTCGAGCTCGACTCCGAACGCCTTCATGTCGGCGGCGAGTTCAAAAGCCGGGAGCGTGTTCTCGGGCGCGTATGCCGACGCGCCGCGGTGCGCGAAGATGAGTTTGTTTCCTGTGAGTTTCATGATTGTTCTCCTTTATAAATATTTTTTAATCTGTTTCAAGAGTTCCCGTGCGTAGACAGAGAAACCCAGGTCGTTCGGGTGCAGGTACTCGTCCGCGAAAAAGCTCCTGACGCGCGGGAGCAATGAATAGCCGCTCAGGATACTTACCGGCAGGTCGGAGATAAGACCGCGGATAATACCGTCGAGTTCGGCGTGCGGAGCGCCGAATTTCGTCTCGCGGTCATAGTCGGCACGCCAGGTCGGGGTGATCGCGAAGATCTTCGAGTTCGGGTAGGTCCGGCAGACATTCTCGTAGAACTCGCGGCAGGACTTGTCGAAATGCTCGCGGGGGCAGACATTCCAGTCGTTTGTGCCATAGGCGACCGTGACTATCTCGGGCTTCACCGGGTCAGCAAGAGACGCGAGCTCGGGGAAGAAGGTCTCGCCGCCGATCCCCTTGTTTATCGCGTCGGCGTCGAGCTCATGAGCGACAATCGAGGCGTAGGTCAGCGACGGATACACCGCGTCATACCCCTGGGTTATCGAGTCGCCGAACATTATCATCGTCCGGCTGCGCTTGCAGGGCGAGATTAATCTCCCCTCGAGCTCGACATCCGAGATAAACGCCGCCTTCGACCAGGGAAAATAGATTTCCACCCGCTTTTCTCCATGCGTGAACTCTATATCAGCGTGTCCGGAGGTGAAGAGCTTGCCCTCTCCGCCGAAATGCCCGGTCATTACGCCGTCCTCATAGACGTCAAACCAGCCGAACATCCGCGACGAGCCGGGAGTCAGCTTGTACTCAAAGCTCATCCGGTCGGCGTCGGTGTAGAACGAGAGCCGCACTCCGGCGGTCGCGAAGGTCTTGTTGAAAAAGTCGATATTCCGCTTCGCGTAAGCCTCGATCTGCTCGCGCGTGAAGCGGTGGAGGGCAAACTCGCCGAGCCTTTCCTCGACCGAGACGACGCCCTGAGCGATGTTCCGAATGTCTTCGAGTGTGAGTTTCATTTGGTTCTCCGTTTCTTTTTTGTTTGCTACAATTATACCATATTTGGGGCGGTACGTCAAGAGATTACAGAAAGAAATACCCGGAGAAAATTTCTCCGGGTAAACATTCAGTCATTCACAATAAAGTCGACATCGACATGCACATGTTCGACCTCGGCACCCTTGTCCGAGATCCTCAGAAGCGTTCCGCCGTTGAGTCTCTGATCCCAGTAGCAGCCCGCGCCGGTCTTCAGGGAGTAGACGAGCTTCATGCCCTTGTAGTCGATGACATAGTCGTTGACATGCTCGTGCCCGACCAGCGTCAGCTTCGTGTATCCGCCGGCGTTTACGTAGTCGAAATCGCCGGTGTCGACCGGATATGAACCGACGCCCTCATATTTCGCGCCGTAAGCCGTCTTGTAGCCCTCCTTCCAGTACTTCGGGTCGCGGCTCTCCGCGGGGCTTATCGTCTTCGGGTCAATAAAGCCGTTCCATGCCGCGGCAAAGGCGTCGTGATAGGCGTAATACGGCATGTGCATTATCAGAGTCGCCGGAAGTGCGAGCTTTCGCGACTCCTCGCGCTGCCAGTCAAGCTGGTTCTGCATAAGATGCGCCCATCTCTTTGTCACCTTGCCGTCGGGCTCGGTGAAGTCGAAGCGGTCGTGGCTGTCCATCATGAATATCGCGTGGATCGGCTTTCCGTCCTCCTCGATTTTTATGATGTAGTTTCCGCAGCCCATAGCCGGGTTGCCCTTCTCGAAGAGGCAGTGTCCACGCGAGAGCATTATGTCGGCGTGGTGCGAAGCGACCTCAGCGCCCGCCTGATTGTCGTGATTTCCCCAGACGAAAGCCCACGGAATTCTGTACGACTCGAGCAGAGCCGAGAAATTCTCATAAGCCGAATCTGCGCGCGGCGAATCCGCGAAGGTAATGTCGCCCGAGACCGTAATGAGATCGGGCTTGACATTGGCGATCAGCGAGCCGATCGTGTACTCGAGTATCCGGCGGTTTCTGCCGTTGTCGGCGGCTTTGCACTCCCACTCGTCGGCGACAAGGTGGGTATCGGTGAGATTCAGGACGCGGAAGTCGCGGTTCTTTGGCTTTTGTAAAGTAAACATAATTAATTCCTCCATGAAGCCTGACGGTTTCGCTGAGCCGCACCGCCATCTGTTTCAGTGATTCTCCAGCCGATAAGCCCGTGAGTCCGGGGCTCTTCAGTGAAAAAGTCCGACTCATTCAGCTTATCCTCAGAGCTTGACAAATCCGGTTCATCATGATATAATTGTATCACAAAGATAGGTGTTTGTCAAGTCTTTTGAGAATCCCGCGGGTTTTTCCGGCGATAAGTTCAGGGGACGCTTACCCGCGGTCTGAGCCCTTCTGCACCGGAAAATGATTTTTTCTGATTTTCCCGCCGGAATTTATAATATACCCCTTGATTTATTTACAAAAACGCGTTATAATATATTATTACAAAATGCCCCCTTTGATATAAAAATCACTTTCTTTTCAAAGTTAAAGGAGAATCGGCAATGAAAATCAAAAAAGCTGTCATCCCAGCTGCCGGACTCGGCACTCGTATGCTCCCGATCTCGCGCACCGTCCCAAAGGAGATGCTCCCGATCGTCGATAAGCCCGCTATTTCGACATTGGTCGAAGAAGCAGCCGCCGCCGGCGCCGAGGATATTCTGATAATCACCGGACGCGGCAAGGACGCTATCGAAAACTACTTCGACTATTCGATTGAGTATGAGCAGAAGCTCACGCAGTCGGGAAAGTTCGACAAGATCGAGGAGATGCGCAAGATCTGCTCGATGGCGAACGTATATTTTCTCCGCCAGAAGGAGACACGCGGTCTTGGTCACGCCGTCCTCACCGCGAAGAATTTCGTCGGAAACGACCCCTTCTACATACTCTACGGCGACGACATAATAATGTCCGAAAAGCCGGTCTGCGCGCAGATGAACGAGGCTTTCGACAAATACGGCAAGCCGGTCTGCGGCGTCAAGCCCGTGCCGTGGGAGCTTGTCGCGAAGTACTGCTCGCTCAAAGCCGACGAGATCGAAAAGGGCGTCTACAACGTCACCGACATGATCGAAAAGCCCAAGCCTGATCAGGTCTACACCAACCTCTCTATCCTCGGAAGAGTCCTTCTCACACCTGAAATCTTCGGCATACTCGAGCAGACACCTCCAGGCGCGGGCGGCGAGATCCAGCTCACCGACGCCATGAGGGTCGTGTCGAACCGCGGCGGAATGACCGCGATCGACTTCGAGGGCACGCGCTTTGACTTCGGCTCAAAGCTCGGATTCCTCAAGGCGAACGTCACCGAGGCGGTCAAGCACCCCGAGGTCGGCGAGGAGTTCAAAGCATTCCTTAAGGAATTCGTAAAAACGCTCTGACAATCCACGAAAGGTGAAATTTATGGAACGCGTTTCAAAACACAACTACTACCTCGACATCGCGCAGACCGTCGCCGAGCGCAGCACCTGTCTGCGCAAGAAATACGGCGCGATAATCGTCAAGAACGACGTAATCGTATCGACCGGCTACAACGGCGCTCCCCGCGACCGCCAGAACTGCGCGGACATCGGCTCGTGTATCCGCGATCAGCTGAAAATCCCGCGCGGCGAGCGCTATGAACTCTGCCGCGCCGTCCACTCGGAGGCTAACGCGATAATCGCCGCCTCCCGCGAGCAGATGCTCGGCGCGACTCTCTACATGTCCTGCGTCGACGCGAAGACCGGCGAGCTTGTCTGCGACACCAACTGCTGCATGATGTGCAAGCGCATGGTAATCAACGCCGGAATCGAAACCGTCATCATCCGCACCGGCAGCAGCACATTCAGGACGATCCCGGTGCTCAGCTGGGTCGAGGACGACGACAGTCTGTCGGGAAAGTTCGGCTATTAAATGAAAAAGGCAGCGCTTTTAGCCGCGTTTATCCTGACCGCTCTGCTGCTCTGCTCCTGCGCGCTGAAGCTCACCGAGCAGGACGGAAAGCTCATCGACAAAAAGAACGGCATAACCTATCTCCCCGCGCCGATCTGCTTTGAGCCGGTCCGCACCGATGAAGAGCTTTACGCGAAGAGCAAGACGCTTGAGCTCTACCCGATCACCGGGCTCGACACATCCGAGTGGATCTCCGAGCCCTACGACGGTATCGGCGGCGTCTGGTACTCGGACAGGCTGACTCTCCCGACGCTTGAGGAGTTTGAGGCGAACAGAATCTACATCTGCGTCGAGAGCACAATAACCACAGCTATAGGTCAGGTCACCGAGCAGTCTGACGTCGACGCCGTCGTGAACGCCTTCGTGACCGGCGAGAAGGTCAGCGTCCCTGACTCGGGCAAGAGCTACAAGCTGAAATTCGAGTCGGAGAAGTACCCCGGCATCTACTACAACCTTCTCTTCATCGCAAAGCCGATGGAGGGCGAGCGGACGATCGCTCTTGACCCGGACGATCCGGATTCGGAGCTCAAGACCGTGCCGTACTATTACTACGACTGCTTTCTCTACGACCGCTCGACCAAGACCTGCGTGAGAATCGGAAACGAGCTTGAGAAGTACCTCTCCTTCAATACCGGAGAAGAATCATGATAAAAGTCGAAAAAGCCGGCAGGGAGGACATCCCGGCGCTGTGCGCACTCGAGAATGAGTGTTTCCAGACCCCATGGGGAAGCAAGAGCTTTGAGGATTTCTTCGATCTGGATTTCACAATAGCCCTGAAAGCGGTGGTCGGTCAGTCCGTCGCGGGCTACGCGGGCCTCTATATATCCGGAAGCGACGGATATATAACGAATGTCGCGGTCACCGCCGCAATGCGCCGGAAGGGAGTCGGACGCACTCTGATAAAAGAGCTCAAGAACCTCCCGGAGGTGGAAAACCTCTTTCTTGAGGTCCGCGAATCGAATCTCCCGGCTATCACGCTCTATGAGAGCGAGGGATTCCTGCGCGACGGCGTGCGGAAGAACTTCTACTCCAACCCGCGCGAGAACGCGATACTCATGAGTCATAAAAGGAAGAACAATGCTGATATTATCATTTGAAAGCTCCTGCGACGAGACCTCGGCTTCGGTCTGCCGCTTTGAAGGCGATGAAAAGACGATACTCTCGAACATCGTCGCGTCGCAGATCGAGACTCACAAGCTCTACGGCGGAGTCGTCCCCGAGATAGCCAGCCGCGCTCACTGCGACGCGATCTCGGGCATAACCTATGAAGCCCTCGGGAACGCCGGCGTCACACTGAAGGACATCGACGCGATAGCCGTCACGAACACGCCCGGACTCATCGGCGCGCTGCTCGTCGGCGTCAGCTTCGCGAAGTCGTTGGCATACGCCAATAACATACCCCTCGTGCCGGTCAACCACATCAAGGGGCATGTCGCGGCGAATTATTTCGTCCACCCCGACTTAAAGCCGCCGTTTCTGGCGCTTGTCGCGTCCGGCGGGCACACCAGCCTTGTGAAAGTCGTCGACTACGTCACATATGAGACGGTCGGGCGCACGCGCGACGACGCGATAGGCGAGGCTTTTGACAAGGTCGGACGCGTCATGGGGCTTCCATACCCCGGCGGCGCTGAGATGGACAGACTCGCGTCGATCGGAACCCCCGACGCGATAAAATTCCCGTCAGCGGCGGTCGTCGGCGACAATCTCGACTTCTCGTTCAGCGGACTCAAGACCGCGGTCATCAACCACCTGCACAACTGCGGGCAGAAAAACGAGCCCTATAGCCGCGAGGATGTCGCCGCCTCCTTCACGAAGACGGTCGTCAGCTCGGTCGTAAAGAAGCTCGGAATGGCGATCGATCAGACCGGACTTGACAAAATTGTCATAGCCGGAGGGGTCGCCGCGAACTCGCATCTTCGCGATGGACTCGAGAAATTCTGCGCGAAGCGGAAGCTCAGCTTCTACATGCCGCCGCGCTCACTCTGCGGCGACAACGGCGCGATGATAGCGGCTCAGGGCTACTATGAATTTCTCGCCGGAACACGCGCGGGAACGTCGCTCAACGCCTTCGCGAGCGGTCGGAACGACCTGTGAAATGCTGTTGAAAAAGTTAAAAAGTTTTCCACAGGTTGTGCAGAAGGCTTTGCAAAACCCGTGGAAAAGTCGGAAATATCCGCCCGCGTTCAGCTTTTTCGACGCAAAAGTACTCCACACGCTGTTGAAAAGCCGGTTATAAGTGTGGAAAACCCTGTCATAAACGTGGAAAGGAACGGACATGGAAATTGATTACGGACACAGCCTCGTGTCGTTGATTTCGTCGGTGATGAAGCATTTCGGACTCGACCCGGCGCATGAGACCCTGCCCGAAGCCGACGCTCTCCTCGGGCGGAGTTACAAAAACGTCGTGCTCCTGCTCTTCGACGGAATGGGAATGTCGGTGCTCGAAACTCTCCCGCCCGACTCATTCCTGCGAAAACACCTCGCCGGAACGATTTCGTCAGTCTTTCCGCCGACAACCACCGCCGCGACCACCTCGGTGCTGACCGGACTTGAGCCGATCGGGCACGGCTGGCTCGGCTGGTCATCGTGGTTTTATGACAAGGCGCTTGACGGCGGACTCTCAGCCGCTGAGTACACCGAGTATCTTAAGACCGCCGATAAATCAGCGCCCGGAAAGGTCGTCAACCTCTACCCGAACACCTCGGACGGAAAGCCCGCCGCCGGCTTCAATGTCGCCGGAAAGTTCCTGCCGTTCGAACCGGTGACGGACAAGCTGAACAGGCGCGGAATCCCGGCGTATTTCGTCTCGCCCTACTCCGAGCCGAGAGCCGACAGCGTCGACGCGCTCTTCGCGACAGTCAGCGGGCTTTGTGAGGACGACACGCCGAAATACATATATGGCTACTCGCCGCTTCCCGACTACAGGATACACGACTACGGCATCTCTCACCCGAAGATATATAGGATACTTGAGAAAATCGACGCGGGCGTCGAAAAGCTCTGCTCTGAGCTCACCGACTCGCTCGTGATCGTCACCGCCGACCACGGGATGGTCGACACAGAGTTCGTCTTCATGGACGACCACCCGGAGGTGAAGGAGTGCCTGCTCCGCGAGCCGTCAATCGAGGGACGCGCGATGAGTTTATTCATAAAGCCCGGAATTTATGACTTTCCGGAGCGCTTCAACGCCGCTTACGGCGAAATTTA
>CAKSOR010000087.1 GCA_934477985.1 uncultured Eubacteriales bacterium | reverse complement strand
TCTTAGAGAGTGCTTGGTCGATGTCGGTGATTATGTCGTCAACATCTTCGATGCCAACGGATAAACGTATGAGGTCGGGAGTTACTCCGGCTTCGAGGAGCTGTTCATCGGTCATCTGGCGGTGAGTCGTGCTCGCGGGATGGAGGAGGCAGGTGCGCGCGTCGGCTACGTGAGTGACTATCGCGCCGAGCTTCAGGCTGTCCATGAACTTCACGGCGTCCGAACGGCTTCCCTTCACGCCGAACGAAATCACTCCGCTCGAGCCCTTCGGAAGGTACTTCTTCGCGAGGGAATGGTACTTATCCGACTCAAGCCCTGGGTACTTCACCCACGAAACCTTCGGGTGAGACTCAAGGTGCTTTGCGACCGCGAGCGCGTTCGAGCAGTGGCGTTCAACCCTCAGCGCGAGAGTCTCAAGCCCGAGATTCAGCAAAAAGGCGTTCTGCGGCGACTGAATCGAGCCGAGGTCGCGCATAATCTGCGCGGTAGCCTTCGTGATATACCCGCCCTTGCCGAAGTCCTTTGCGTAGGTGACTCCGTGGTAGGATTCGTCCGGAGTCGTAAGTCCGGGGAACTTGTCCGCGTGAGCGAGCCAGTCGAAGTTTCCGCTGTCAACTATAGCTCCTCCGACCGCGGTCGCGTGACCGTCCATGTACTTTGTCGTCGAGTGGGTGACGATGTCCGCGCCGAACTCAAACGGGCGGCAGTTAATCGGGGTCGGGAAGGTGTTGTCGACAATCAGCGGAACTCCGTGAGCGTGCGCCTGACGCGCGAACTTCTCTATGTCGAGCACAACAAGCGCCGGATTCGCGAGAGTCTCGGCGAACACAGCCTTTGTCTCGGGTCTGAAAGCCGCCGCAAGCTCCTCCTCGGAGGCGTCGGGGTGAATGAAGGTCGCGTCGATGCCCATCCGCTTCATCGTCACCGCGATGAGATTGAAGCTCCCGCCGTAGATTGCCGACGACGCGACGATGTGGTCTCCCGCGCCGCAGATGTTGAAGAGCGAATAGAAGGTCGCCGCCTGCCCCGAGGAGGTCAGCATCGCAGCCGCTCCGCCCTCGAGCTCGCGGATTTTTTCAGCGACCGCGTCGTTTGTCGGGTTCTGGAGTCTCGTGTAGAAATACCCGCTCTCCGAGAGGTCGAAGAGCCGCCCCATTTGCTCGCTTGACTCGTACCTGAAGGTCGTCGACTGGTAAATCGGAAGTACCCGCGGCTCGCCGTTCTTCGGCTGCCAGCCGCCCTGGACGCAGATGGTGTTCTGTCTGTATGACATAAATCTTTTCCTTTCTTTATATAACGGATTCAGTCCGCCGTTATCGTGATGAGCTTGTTCGCGCCGTCCCAGCCGATCTCGCCGCCCATCGCCTGCACAACCGCTCTGAGCGGAATGTAGGTCGTCGAGTTTATGAGTCTCGCCGGAACCGCGAGCGTGATTTCCTCACCGTTCTTCTTCATCGTGTAGCTTCCGATGGCGAGCTCGAGTCTGAGGTTGTCGCGGGTGATGATTATCGTCTTGGTGTCGGCGACCCAGTCGACCTTTCCGCCGAGCTTCTCGAATATCGCGCGCAGCGGAATCAGAGTCGTACCGTTCTCGATTATCGGCTTCCTGCCGGAAAGATCGAGCGTCTCACCGTTTATCGCGACGTCGGCAGACTTGAGAATATTCATCGAGTAAGTCTTCGTCTTCAGGAGCTTTCCGTCGGCGAAGGCGTCGACCGTGAAGCTGTGGATGCCCGTGGAGTAGCCCGAGAGGTCGACAGGGAGCTTGTACCCGATGTCGGACGACGAGCCGACCAGCTGTCCGTCGATGTAGTAGTAAACCGTGACGTTCTCCTTCCCGAGGAAGAAGGCGTAAGCCGAGAACTCGTTGTAGCCCTGCTCGACGATGAAGCCGTCAGAGAGTTTCTGATACGAACAGTTAGCCTCGCCCGAAAAGCTCTTCTTCACGAAGGAATCCTCAGCTGTCAGGTTCTTCCAGACCTCGGCGAGAGTCGGATTGGTCGAGAGCGCGAAGTCGTCGGTCTCACCCGGTCGCACAACATCGAAGTGCAGGATAGCCTTGACCTGCGGATATACCATCGGTACAAATCTGTAGAGCATCTTGAGGTGTTCTACCGCGTATGAAGTCTCGTCGCGGTTCAGCGTGCGGGAATAGTGCGTAGCGCCCGACTCGGTAATCATGAAGGGCTTGCGGTCGCCGTAGCGCGCTATGTAATCCTTGAGAATCGTTATCGGGTTCGCGGCGATTCCGGCGGCGAACTGCGTCTGGTTGAGAAGCCCGTAGAAGCCCTCCTCGTAGTCCTGTCCGCCGAAGTACTTCACCATGTAAAGCGACATTCCGATCCAGTCGACATAGTCGTCGCCGGGATAATAGGCGTTGGGGTCGAGACCGAAGGCGGGGCGCATCGTGACGCTCCAGACCATCGCGATATTCTTCGAGTTCTTGTGGACGAGGTCGGCGACATAGCGGTAAGCCTTGATGTAGCTCTCAGCGTCGCCCTGAACGCTCCAGGTGTCGAACTCAGCCGCGAAGCGCAGATAAACCGGCGTGCCAGAGTCGGCGAGCATCCTTATGATTTTCATGAGCTGGGAATTCTTCGACTCGATGGAAACGAGGTCGCTGCCCTCACCCGGGAGGTTCAGAGCGTACTCGACCGCCTTGCCAGCCTGAGCGGCTTTCTTCACGAGGTTCGAGTTGAGCGCGAAAATCTCATCGTCGCCGAGGTTGTGGTAGATGAGGACAATCGAGTTATTGCCGGTCGACTCAGCGGTCGCCGAGTCGGCGTTAGCCCCGAAGAGCACGCCCGACTGCTTTTCGTTCACCGCGCCGAAGTAGCTCTGATAGCTGTAGTAGCTTCTGTAGAGCTCAAGCTCGGCGGAACTCTTGTAGAGCGAGACCTTGGAGTCGATTATCGTGACGCCGTCGTCCCAGCCCTTTGCGACGTAATAGGGACGGGCGGCTTCGTAGTACCGCGCGGCGGTCTCGTAATCACCGAGCGCCTCGTAGGCGTTGGCGACCTCGTAGTTGCAGGTCGCGAGATTGTCTGTAGCCTCGTCGGCGGTCTGACCGGCGAACAGGTCGATTATCTGCCTGCCGTAATTGATGATATTCTCGTAGTCCTTCGACTCGACGGCGGTGTTGTACGGAGTCTGGAGCTTCCAGTAAGCGCGAGGGAAGGTGTAGGCGGAGACGGGAATCGCGAAGAGAGAGAACGCGAGAACGAGTGCGATAAGTCTTTTCATTGCTGAAATCCCCCGAAAGTAATGAATATTGAATAGTGATTAATGAATAATGAATAATTTCGGTGGATTCCGGGCTTTGCCCGGAATCTATTATTTTTTGAAGCTGTCCTTGAGCGTGACCGTCCGGTTGAAGGTGTCCGGCTTCTTCGTGTCAAGGCAGAAGTAGCCCGTGCGGACGAACTGGAACTTATCCCCCGGCTTCGCCTCAGAGAGCGACGGCTCGAGCTTCGCGCGCAGAGTCTTCATTGAGTCGGGATTCAGGAAGTCCGCGTACTCCTTGCCCTCGGGGAGCTTCGACGAATCCTCCAAGGTCAGCATGTTCTCGTAGAGAATCACGTCGGCGTCGATACAGTCAGCCGCTGAGAGCCAGTGAATCGTGCCCTTTATCTTTCGTCCGTCGACCGGGTTTCCGCAGCCCGACTCAAGGTCGGCTGTGACGTGGATTTCCTTCACCGTTCCGTCCTCGTTCTTGTTGATTCCGACGCACTTCACGATATACGCGCCCATAAGGCGAACCTCGCCGTCCGGCTTCATTCTGAAGAACTTCGGAGGCGGAACCTCGGCGAAATCCTCCCGGTCGATATAAAGCTCGCGGGTGAACTTCAGCTTCCTTGTGCCCATCTCCGGGTGCTGCGGATGATTCGGGAGCTCGAAATACTCCTCCCTGTCCGCCGGATAGTTGTCGACGACAACCTTTATCGGGTCAAGCACAGCCACACGCCTCGGAGCGGTCTCGTTGAGCTCGTCGCGTATGCAGGCCTCGAGCATTCTGATGTCGACAAGACTGTCCGCCTTCGAGACTCCGCACTTCGTGATGAAGTCGACAATTGAAGAGCCTGTGTAGCCGCGTCTTCGCATTCCGCAGAGCGTGGGCATTCTCGGGTCGTCCCAGCCGTCGACTCTGCCGCTCTCGACCATCGAGCGAAGGAAGCGCTTCGAGAGCACCGTGTTCGAAATCTTGAGTCGGGCGAACTCAATCTGCCGCGGCTTGTGCGGGACGCTGACATTCTCGATGACCCAGTTGTAGAGCGGACGGTGAATCTCAAACTCAAGCGAGCAGAGCGAGTGCGTGATGCCCTCGAGCGCGTCCTGAATCGGGTGAGCGAAGTCGTAGGTCGGGTAGATGCACCACTTGTTTCCCTGACGGTGATGTTCGATGTGCTTGATACGGTAAATAACAGGGTCGCGCATCCAGAAGTTGCCCGACTCAAGGTCGATCTTCGCGCGGAGCGAGTACTTTCCGTCCGGGAACTCGCCGTTCTTCATGCGCCCGAAGAGGTCAAGGCTTTCCTCAATCGGTCGGTCGCGCCACGGGGATTTTGCCGGGTGGGTGAGGTCTCCGCGGTACTCCTCCATCTGGTCCGGAGTCAGCTCGCAGACATACGCGAGCCCCTTCTTTATGAGCTCAACCGCGTACTCGTAGTCCTTTTCGAAGTAGTCAGAGCCGTAGAAGAAGCGGTCGCCCCAGTCAAAGCCGAGCCAGTGGATGTCCTCCTTGATGGCGTCGACGTACTCGGTGTCCTCCTTGGCGGGGTTGGTGTCGTCCATGCGGAGATTGCAGAGTCCGCCGTACTTCTTCGCCGTGCCGAAGTCGATGACCAGCGCCTTGCAGTGACCGATGTGCAGATAGCCGTTAGGCTCGGGCGGAAAGCGCGTGTGAACCGCCTCGACCTTGCCCTCGGCGAGGTCTTCGTTTATGAATTCCTCGATGAAATTCGATGCTTCAATCATTTTCGTTACTCCTCACATTTTTTCGATATAAGCCCTGATGCGCGAGACAACCTTGTCGCGACCGAGAATCCTCATGACCTCGTACATGTCCGGCGAGCTTGCCTTGCCTGTGACCGCGATTCGGAGGAACATGCTGATGTCTCCGACGTGACCCTTGTACTCGTCGGGATTCTTCTTCCAGAGCTTTGTCTCGGGAGCGTAGCCGAGCTCAGCGGCGATTGCCTTTATCTTGTCGAACCACGCGGTCTGGTCGTCCTTCTCGTCGTAGACCTCAGTATATTTCGTGAGCGCCGCTCTGACGTCCTCCCTTGAGAACTTCTCGGGAATCTCGTCGATTATCTCAAAATACTCGTCGAACATGAAGCCCATGTAGCCCTTGACCTCGTCCCAGCGTCCGATGTCCTTGCGGGGCTTAGCTCCTCCGCGACCTATCGCGAGCGCCTTCTTAGCCATGTCGGGGTCGGACTCAAGCGCCTTTGCGAACTCCGGGTCAAAGTTCTTCGCCCACGAGAGAGTGTTGTCGTAGACCTCCTCGGCGCTCATCCGGCAGACGGTGTTCTTCGCCACGTCGTTCAGTTTGTCGAAGTCGAACAGACAGCCCGCCACCGCCATCTTCTTTATGCTGAACGGGAAATCCCGGAAGGGCGTCGTCGGATTCTGCGCTCTCCACTCCTCGTAGTTCGAGTTCAGCAGCGTCAGCAGGTACTCCCAGACTACATTCGTCGAGTATCCGAGCTCGGTGTAGTCGTCCATCTTCGCGCCCATATCCCGCTTCGAGAGCTTCTTCTTGTTGCCGTTCTCGTCGGTCTTGAGAATCTGCGCGGTGTGCAGGTACTTGGGCATCTTAAAGCCGAGATAGCGGAAGAGCTGGATATGCTTCGGAAGACTCGGAAGCCAGTCCTCGCCGCGGATTACGTGCGTGGTCTTCATCAGGTGGTCGTCAACCGCGTGGGCGAAGTGGTAGGTGGGAATTCCGTCCGACTTGAGAAGCACGAAATCCTCGTCGTTCTCGGGGACTTCAAGCGTTCCCTTGACCTGGTCGGTGAACTTAGTCTTCCTCTCGGGGTCGCCGTCGGCGAGGATTCTTATGACGAAGGGGTCGTGATTCTTCAGGTGCTCCTCAACCTCCCCGATAGTGAACTCGCGCCCCTTGAGCATTGCCGCGCGCTTCTCAGCCGCCGCGGTGTGCCAGTCGGTGTTCTTCATCTCAGCCTTCTTGTCGACCTGCTGAAGAGCCTCGTACTCCTCCTCGGTCGTGAAGCAGGGGTAAGCCTTCCCCTCGGAGACCAGCTTCTTCGCGAAGACCGCGTAGATTCCGGCGCGTTCTGATTGCTTGTACGGACCGTAGCTTCCGCGCTCGACGAGCTTTCCGTCCTCGAGAGTCATGCCCTCGTCGTAGTCCATGCCGTAGTACTTGAGGGTATTGATAAGCGCCTCGACCGCGCCGTCAATCTCGCGCCTTCCGTCGGTGTCCTCGATTCTGAGGAAGAAGACTCCGCCGCTCTGGTGAGCCAGCATATAGTCGACGACAGCCTGATACATTCCGCCAAAGTGAACGAAGCCGGTCGGGCTCGGCGCGAATCTTGTGACCTTAGCTCCCTCGGGAAGCCCGCGCGGCGGGTACTTCGCCTCGATGTCCTCGGGAGTCTCTTTGACGTCCGGGAAGAGAAGGTCGGCTAAATATCTGTAATCCATGTTAAATTTCCTTTCAGTTCAGTCTTGCATAAAGGGATTATTTGTCCGTTCGCGCTGGAGGTCGGTGCTCCCGCCGTGACCGGGGTAAAGCGTGTAGTTTCCGGAGAGCTCGCAGAGCCGCTTCAATGACTTAAGGAGCGCGAATTGGTCTCCGCCGCTGAGGTCGCACCGCCCCGCTGAGCCGCGAAAGAGCGTGTCTCCGGTGAGAATGAAGCCGTCGCCGACAAGGCAGACCGAGCCGGGAGTGTGTCCCGGAGTGTGCATGACCCGCAGCTCCGAGTTCCCGAGCCCAATCACATCGCCGTCTGACAGAAGCCGTTCGGCGGGCTTTATGGGTGTGAGTATTCCCGCGTACTGCGCCATGTATGAGATATACGGGTCGGCAAGCGCCTGAGCGTCCTCCTTTGCGACCGCCAGCGGAACATTCAGCGCCGCGCGTACGCGCTCAAGCGAGAGCATATGGTCGAAATGCGCGTGGGTGAGGATTATCATTTTCACGTCGACCGAGTGCGCTCTGCAAGCGTCGAGTATCCGGTCAGAGCCGTTCTCGGGGGTTTCCCCGCCGGGGTCGACAATCGCTCCGGCTCCGGTTTCGTCCCTCAGTATATAGCAGTTGACCCGCATACTGCCGACCGGAATGTCAAAGATTTCCATTTTATCAAGTCCTTATGAGTATTATTCTTTATTATAGCATATTTTTCGGGATTTGTCTATACATCGGCGAGAAAAAGTTGAAAAAAAGCGGCAAAAATCTGCCGCTCAGGGTCTTAAAGAAGTTCAGTCAGGGGTATCCGGTAGATTCCGGTCTCGGTGAGGCACGCGCTTCGCTTTCCCCGGCAGCAGGAGAGCAGAAGACAATCCCCCGCCATGAACATCGCCGGGTAGCAGTAGCCGCGCTCCTCGTCCTCGCCGATATAGTTGAGTCTCCCCCAGCTGTTGCCGTCGTCCTCCGAGACTCTCAGAACGAGCGGAGTCCGGTCTGAGCCGAAGCCCTCGCAGCGACCGTTGTAGTCGGGAATCGGGTTGTAAGCCGCGAACAGCCTTCCGCCGTGACTGTAAATCTCAAGCGGCGAGCAGGGAGACGTGAACTCAGACGGCTCTGGAGGTGTGAAGCTACGCATCTTGTCAAATGAGACCGAGACATACTGCGAGCCGAGGTTGGTTCTCGCCCACATGACGATGAGCTTATCTTTACGCTCATAGATTCCCGGCTCCTGCATCACGGCGCTGTGGTTCAGCACAAAATTCGGCAGGTCGACTCTCACTCCGGAGTCTCTGAAGGTCAGACCGTCCTCCGAGGTGAAGACGAACATCGTCGCGTCGGCTTCGAAGGCAATCTGTCTTCCATCCTTCATGACCTTCCGGTGAGCCGCGGCTGGAATCGCGTAGCGTCCGTCCGAGAGCCTTTCGAGCCGGTCGTTGTTGACGACATAGTAGCAGGCGGGAAACAGGCACTCACAGCGCTCAGGCGTGAAGTTCACGCCGTCTCTTGACAGAGTTCTCCCGAGCGTCGAAGTCCCGTCGTTTTCCTTTATCAGGAAGAGAAACCCGAACCTTCCGTCGTCAAGCGTCATCGACGAGACGCTCATTATGTTCGAAGTCCCGAAGTCGGCGGCTCTGGCGATAATCTCAGGCTCTCCGAAGGTGAGACCGTTGTCTTTTGAGCGTATCATCGCGATGTCGCACGCGTGGTCGTCTCCCGCGCCGCCCGTGAAGCGTCCGTAGGCAAAGAGAATATCTCCGTCCGGGGCGCGGAGGAACGAGCCCTCGCCGTTTCTGGGGTTATCCGGAGTCGGGAGAATTTCGTGTATAAGAAATTTATCCATAGTTTCACCTGAATTTATTTTTTTCTCTGAATGCCTTGACAATCCGCCCGGATTATGCTATACTTGAAGCAAATCTAACCGGAGGACAGGAAAATGACACCCTACGAAAACATAAAGA
>CAKSOR010000086.1 GCA_934477985.1 uncultured Eubacteriales bacterium | reverse complement strand
GTGGCGCTTTTCGTAGTGAATTCCCTTCTCGTCCGCGACCTTGCGCGCCTCCTCGAGCGTCTTGATCTCGTGGAAATCAACTCCCGAGTACTTCTTGACCGCGTCGACCATCGTGATGCGCTCGAACGGCTTGCCGAGATCCATCTCGACTCCGTTGTAAACGATCTTCGTCGTCCCGAGCACCTCATTCGCGACGTAACGATACATGTTCTCGGTCAGATCCATCATTCCGTAGTAGTCGGTGTATGCCTGATACAGCTCCATCAGCGTGAACTCGGGATTGTGACGCGTGTCGAGTCCCTCGTTTCTGAAGACGCGTCCGATCTCATAGACTCTCTCGAGTCCGCCGACAATCAGTCTCTTCAGATAGAGTTCGAGCGAAATTCTCAGCTTCAGATCCTCGTCCAAAGCGTTGAAATGCGTCTCAAACGGACGCGCCGCCGCGCCGCCCGCGTTAGAAACGAGCATCGGAGTCTCAACCTCCATGAATCCGAGCGAATCGAGATAACGCCTGATCGCGCTGATGATCTTCGACCGCTTGATGAAGGTGTCCTTGACCTCGGGGTTCATTATGAGGTCGACATAACGCTGTCTGTAGCGGATGTCGGTGTTGGTCAGTCCGTGGAACTTCTCGGGGAGAATCTGGAGACTCTTCGAGAGCAAAATAATTTCGGAAGCGTGAACCGACGGCTCGCCGGTCTTGGTTGCGAAAACCTCGCCCTTGACTCCGACGATATCGCCGATGTCAAACTTCTTGAACGCCGCGTACTCTTCCTCGCCGACATTGTCGCGCGCGACATACGCCTGGATGTTGCCCTTGAGATCCTGGATGTGGCAGAAGGACGCCTTGCCCATGATGCGCTTCGACATCAGTCGTCCGGCGACACTGACAGTCTTGCCGTTCATCTCATCGAAATTGTCCTTGATGTCCGACGAGTGGTGCGTCACGTCGTACTTTGTGATCCGGAACGGGTCCTTGCCGGCTTCCTGTAAAGCGGCGAGCTTCTCACGGCGGACCTTGATGAGTTCGTTTACGTTCTGCTCGGTCTGATTGTTCTGATTTTCAGCCATTTTCGTCTGTCCTTTTATTTAAATTTGTTTATGCTTTCTTTCTGATCTCGAGAATCTTGAGCTTGATGATTCCGTCGGGAGCCTCGACCTCGGCGACCTCGCCGACCTTCTTGCCGATGAGTGCCATGCCGATCGGCGACTGATCCGAGATGTTGTTCTTAAGCGGGTCAGCCTCGTTCGTACCGACGATGTTGTACTCGTCTTCCTCGTCGTACTCCTCGTCGTAGACCTTGACAGTCATGCCCATGTTGACCGTGTCGTCCGAGAGCTCATTCTCGTTGATGACGACGACGTTCTTGAGTATCTCCTCGAGCTCTCCGATGCGGGTCTCGACCTTCGCCTGCTCATTCTTCGCCTCGTCGTACTCCGAGTTCTCGGAGAGGTCTCCGAACGAACGCGCGACCGCGAGGGCTTCCTTGACCTCGACACGTTTTATATTTTTCAGGTAATCGAGCTCATCGGTCATCTTCTTGAGACCTTCGGCGGTGAGGACCATAGGTTTGTTTGCCATTGTAATTTTCTCCCTTTGATGTTATTTATTGAGAATTTCAACCGCCTTCTGAAGCTGATTGTCCTCAGAATCGGTGATTTTATAGATGTTTTTGCCCTCTAGCGACTTGTCGGGCTCGACTTCGACGTCTGGCGCGATTCCGACGCCCTCGTAGTTGTCCGAGAACGGCGGGCAGTAGAGCCGGTAGGAAATTCCGAGTCCGGTGCCGTCGGGAAGCGGGATTATCGTCTGCACGGTTCCCTTTCCGTAGGTGTTCGTGCCGACAACCGTCGCCTTGTTGTAGTCCTTGAGCGCCGAGGTGAAGAGCTCAGCCGCGCTGGCGGTCGAGCCGTTCGTCAGAACGCACATCGGCAGGTCGAGCTCATTCGCGTCGGACGTGTAGGTGTCGGTGACATTTCCGTCCTTGTCTGTGATGCGCACAATCGGACCTTCGGGCAGCAGATAGTCGAGTATCTCAACTATCGACCGGAGATCTCCGCCCGGGTTGTAGCGCACATCGAAAATCAGTTTCTTGACGCCGCCGTCAATGAGCGTCTGGCAGGCTTCCTTGAACTGCCCCGGAGTTCCGAGGTCAAACGAGAGTATCTTGACGATTCCGATCGTCGGGTCGGAATCGAGCACACGGCTCATGACCGTCTGTTCGTTGACATAACCGCGCTTGATGCGGTAGTCGATCAGCTCCTCGCCGCGCAGAACGGTGAATTCTGCGTAAGTTCCCGCCTCGCCCTTGAGCTTCGAGATGGCGGCGTTGTAACCGAGCTCCGCGACCGATTCGCCGTTCACATAGACGACTGAGTCGCCCGGCTCGATCCCTGCCTCAAGCGCCGGGGAGTCGGGCATGACGCTGATTATCTCGATGACATCGTTCTGATAGATGACATAGACACCGATTCCCTGCATCTCGGCGTTGGTATCCGAGACAAGGTCGGCGTATTGCTCCTTGTCGAGGTAGTAGGCGTATTTGTCGCCCGTACCGTAGACATAGCCGCGAATCGTTTCGTCGACGAGCGTTTCCTCGTCGATGTCGCCGATGTAAAGCGAACGGTAATAGCTGTCGACCATGCTGAGCTTCGAGAAAAGATTCTCCGACTCGATGACCGAATTCAGCTCCTTTTTGTACTTGTTGCTGAGACCGACATAGGTGATCTGAAACGTGACTAGCGCCGCCAGCAGCATCAGCACCACTGAAGCGCCTATCGAAATCTTCTTTGACATTTCAAAAACCTTTCAATAATTATATGCCGCCGGCGTGAAACTTATCCTCGTCAGTCGGGGAAATATTTCTTGTGGTTGATCCACTCTCCGTTCTCGCGTATCGAGAAGTGGCAGTGCGAACCGGTCGACTGTCCGGTCGAGCCGGCTTTCGCGATGACCTGACCGCGCTTGACCTTGTCGCCGACCTTGACACAGAGCTTTGAGTTGTGTGCGTAGAGCGTGTATACTCCGCCGCCGTGGTCGATCATCACATAGTTTCCGTAGCTCCAGTGCTCGGTCGCCGTGACGACGGTTCCGTCATTCGCCGCGTAGATGTCAGTTCCATACGGCACGGGGATGTCCGCGCCATTGTGGAACTCCGTCTTGCCGGTGATAGGGCTGGTGCGCCAGCCGCACTCGGAAGTCAGCTTCGTATAGTTTGTCGGAACAGGCCAAAGCATGACGCCGCCGACATACTTGCTGTTTTTCTTCTTTTCCGCCTCTTCGAGCTGCTTTATGTAAGCCTCGAGTTCGGCGTCGAGCTTTTCGATCTTTGCCTGCAATGTTGCCTGCTGCGCCTCGTTGTTCGCGATCTGACGGTTCAGACTTGTAATGTAGCTCTCATTGTCCTTCTGCTTTTGCTCGAGCTCCAGCTGGTCGATGGCGAGCTGGGCGGCGAGCGCCTCCTGCTCGGCTTTGTTGGTCTCAAGATTCGTCTTCTCGTCGCTGAGATTGGATTTGTCGTCCTTAAGCTCGTTCATTATACGGTTGTCGTACTCGAGCATCGCGCCGATGCGGTCAACCCGAGACAGGAAATCCGCGAGACTGTCAGAGCCGAAGAGCATGGCGATATACGAAGCCTCGCCGTCCTCGTGAGTCACGCGCAGACGCTCCTTGAAAAGTTCATACTTTTCCTCATACTCGGTCTGCTTGTCCGCGATCTCGACCTCTTTTTCGGCGATGCTGTCGGACAGCGCCGCGATGAGCTCGTTCTGAAGGTCAATCTTCTGAACCATCAGCGTCAGCTCCTTGTCGAGCTGCGCCTTGTACTCGAGCGCGTTGGCGACCGACCTTGAGGCGGAAGCGATATTCGACTTCGCCTTCTTTATGTCGGCGTTTATCTTGCTCATCTGATCCTGAAGGCTCTGCACCTTAGGGTCGTTGTTGTACTTCGTGGACGCCGCGCTGACCTCAGCCGACGGGATGTTCACCCCGACCGCCGCGCAGACAAGCAGCAGCGCCAGTACCTTCGTGAATGATTTGTGAGAAAACAGCTTTCGCATAGTTTCCCTCCCTGCGATTTTACGCTTTCAGGTATCTTCTTGTAGAGATGGTACTTCCGATGATGCCCGTGACAACGCCGATGCCGACGAAGGCAATTGCAAGCATCGCGCGGATGTCGCTGAAACTCAGGATTGTAAGCATGTTGAAATTGTCGCCGATCATCGAGACGACGTAGCCGTACATGTACCACTCGACGAGGTACGCGAGCCCGCTTGAGACGAGTCCGATGAGGATTCCCTCAAAGATGAACGGCAGTATGACGAACCAGTCGGTAGCGCCGATGTAGCGCATTATCGTGATCTCGGTCCGCCTTGAGTGCACCGCCAATTTGATCGTGTTGATGATGACGAATATGCTCACGACAAAAAGTATCACCATGAACCATATCAGCACCATCGATACTCCGCTCTTGATCTTCTCGATCGCGATCGCGATGTCGAGCCGGTCGTTGACCTTGGCGACGCCGTCAATCTGCCCGACCTGATAGTCGAGCGTAGCGACCTTGGAGTTGTCTATGTATTTGATGACGAACGAATCGCGGTAGGGGTTGTCGTCAATCAGCAGGTCGTGGATGTTCGTGAACTCGGAGTAGCGCTCGGCTTCCTCCTCAAGCGTCTGCTCCTTCGAGATGAAAGTCACCTCGGCGACATTGTCGAGCGCGCGGATCTGAGCGCCGATCTCAGCGACTTCCTCATCGGTCTTTTTCTGGTCGATGAAGATGACGATCTCGTTAAGCAGCCTTAACTGCTCAAGGTTGGCGTCGACGTTCTGCAACAGCAGCCAGAAGCTGCCCATGACGACAAGGCAGCTGACAAGGACCATTATCGACGCGACGGTCATTATCCCGTTGCGCCAGAGTCCCTTGAAGCTCTGTCCTAAAAAGTAGGAAAGTCTGTAGCGTCTCACAGCTTCATACCTCCCACCTGATCGCTTATGACCTTGCCGTCCTGGATCTTGATGACGCGCTGCTTGAAGTAGTCGACGAGATCCTTTTCGTGAGTGACGACAATGACGGTTTTTCCGCGCTTATGTATTTTAATGAGGAGATTCATTATCTCCAGAGACATTTTCGGGTCTATGTTTCCGGTCGGCTCATCGGCGATGATGATCTGCGGATTGTTGGCGAGCGCGCGCGCCAGGGCGACACGCTGCTGTTCTCCGCCCGAGAGCTGAGACGGATAGGAATTCAGTTTGTCAGTAAGATTGACGATGCTGAGAAGCGCCGGGACGCGGCGTTTGATGACTTTTGAGGATTCGCCGACGACCTGCATCGCGAACGCGACGTTCTCGAATACGGTCTTGTTCGGGAAAAGTCTGAAGTCCTGGAAGACCACGCCGAGCTCGCGGCGGTAGTACGGGACTTTGAAATTTGAGAGTTTTTTCAGGTCATATTCGGCGAGGACAGTCTTTTCGCCGACCTGCCGGTTGACGCGCACGGCGAGCGTGCCGCTGGTTATTCGTTCCTCACGGAGCAAGAGCTTCGTGAGCGTGGTCTTACCCGCGCCCGACTCTCCCACGATGAAGACGAACTCTCCGTCGGCGATCTTGAGATCGACTCCGTTCAGAGCGACCGTGCCGTTCGGATATATCTTTTTTACATCTTTGAATTCGATCATTGAGTGCTCCGGATAATGCAAAATAAATCCGTCTGTCCGGACAATTGCCCGGACAAACGAATATTTCGTGATAATTTCAAAAATCAGAACTTGACAGGCTTCGAAGTGAGGTACTTCTTGACCATCAGAGCGACCTTGAAGGTGATCGCGTGCTCGAACTCGCGCAGGTCGAGACCTGTGAGCTTGCGGATCTTCTCGAGGCGGTAAACGAGGGTGTTTCTGTGGACGAAGAGCTTTCTCGAGGTCTCGGAGACGTTGAGGTTGTTCTCGAAGAAGCACTGAATCGTCATGAGGGTCTCGCGGTCGAGGCTCTCAAGGCTGCCCTTCTTGAAGACCTCGGAGAGGAACATCTCGCAGAGGGTCGTCGGAAGCTGATAGATAAGGCGTCCGATGCCGAGGTTCTCGTAGCTGATGATGTTCTTCTCGGTGTCGAAGACCTTGCCGACCTCAATCGCGACCTGAGCTTCCTTGAAGGAGCGCGCGAGATCCTTGATGTTGTCGACGGCGGTTCCGATACCGATCGAGACCTTTGCGTAGAACTCAGCCGAGAGCGTATCGGCGATGTTCTTCGCGATCTTTTCGATCTCCTTCATCTCGAAGTTCGGCTTGACCTCCTTGACAAGGACGATGTCGTGCTCGCCGACCGAGATGACGTAATCCTTGTTCTTGTCCGGGAACATGTTCTGAACCATGTCGAAGGGGATGACGTCGCTCTTGCCGTAGAACTTGATGAGAATGACGATGCGCATGACATCGGCGTTGAAATGAAGCTCTTTCGACTTTAAGTAAATATCGCTCGGAAGGATATTGTCGAGGATTATGTTCTTGATGAACGAACCCTTGTCGTACTTCTCATCGTAGAGATTCTTGATCTGATTGAGCGAGACCGAGAGGAGCATGGCGATCTTTTCAGCCATCTTGTCCTCTCCTTCGCAGAAGACGACATATTCGGGCTTTGCGCTCTGACCGATCTGACGGTATGTATATCCGCCGGAAGTGATGTTATCGGAGGAGTAGATAATCTCATCGCGGATACCCTGGCAGTTCTCACCGATCTTGGTGAGCTCGCTGCACGAGATGATGACTCCGTTCTCGTCTACGACTCCGATGACGCGGTCTACCGCATCCTTCATCTGATGAATGACACCCTGGAACAATCTGTTTGACATAAGGCGACCCCTTTCAACTTTCTATGGTTTTTTATTTTTGGGTTTTAAATTTGGGATGTGTGGATTATGTACTATATTATACACCCAATTTTGTATTTTTTCAATAGCAAAATCGGAATATTAACCAAAAATTCACATCATTTTTATGACATATGCTATAGCGATGATGACATACACCGCGAGCATAACCGCGACATAATAAGTAATGAACGCCGGAAGCGCGAGACAGAGGACTCCGCCAGCGATAAGGAAGAACGCGCCGATGAACATCGGGATGACTTTTCCGCCGATCTCAAGCTTCTTTTTGCCAAGCTGAACGGTTCCCTTGCCCGAGATGTGCATGATCGCGAGCAGGATTCCGCAGACAGCGCCGACTAAACAGAGCGCTCCGCAGAGAATGTAGACCACTTTGCCGAACGAGGAGTAGAATTCAACTCCGCGCAGCTTCATTAAAAGCAGACCAAGCGCCGTCATGACCGAATATACGAAGAAATCCGCGCTGAACATCGCGTACGCGAGATAGAGCACGCCTACCGCTACGAGTCCGATCGCCACGAGCGAGGCGTCGAAGGTCAGTCTGTAGCCGAGCATCGCGCAGAAGAAGACCACGCCCGCGCCGAGCACATTCCACTTTGTGATGGCTCTGTCCGAATCGTCGATATGACGGTTCGTCCGGACCGCGAAGAACACGGCGGATGCCGCGAGCGCCGCGACCGAGAGTATCAGCAGAGGCGTCAGCCAGTAGGAGATGAATGTGACTTCGTTATCTATGTTCTTCTTCGCGACGAGCATTATAAGCACGCCGACGAGAACCGAAACAAAGACTATCGAGAGTCTGGTGACCCGCAGGTCGTTCTGAGATTGCAGACGGATCTTCTCCGCCTTCTTCTGTTTCTGTTTCAAATCGTTGCTCACCATAAATTACCATGTCCCGTGTCCGGGACTCCCTCAATGAATTATTTGACGAAAACGCCGTCAGAGCTCAAACCTGTACGAAAGGCAGGCGAGCGCGAAGCCCGGAGCTGTCTCACAGCGCAGGATACGTTTACCGAGTCCGCAGACAACCGCTCCGGCGTTTTTCGCGCGCTCCACCTCCGAGAGCGAGAACCCGCCCTCAGAACCGATGAAGACCGCGATCTTCTCCGGCGCTTCCCCGTCCGGTATCGCCTCGAGCACCTCGCGCAGCGGCTTTGTCCCGTCTCCCTCATAGAAGAAAAGGATGAGTCCGCAGTCCGAGGCGTCCTCAAGCGCTTTGTCGAAGGTCAGCGGCTCGCGCACGGCGGGGATCACGCCTCTGCCGCACTGCTTTGCCGCCTCGAGCGAAATGCGCGCGCGCCGCTCAAGCTTTCTCGCCTCTTTCGAGGGCTCGACGCGGACGACACATCGCTCCGACTCGAACGGAACGATCTCCGAAGCGCCCGACTCAACCGCCTTCTGGATGATCGTGTCGAGCTTGTCCGACTTGGGGAGCGCCTGATAGAGTCTTATAAAGACCGGCGGCTCGGTGTCGGAGTCATGCTCGGAGACAACCGTCGCGAAGACCTTGTCGGGGGTGAATTCGGTCAGGACACAGTCGTAGACCCTCTTCTGCATGTCGCAGACCGTGACGTGTTCGCCGGGACGCATCCTGAGCGATCTCTCGATATGCCAGGCGTCGTCGCCGGTTATCGTGACGATTCCGTCATTTATGTTTGCTCTTTGCAGAAAAAAGCGCGGCATCTGTGTTCCTCCGGAAGTTTTTTGCCGATCGGCTGCTGCCGTTTTTTCGGTAACATTTATATTATACTATATTCT
>CAKSOR010000085.1 GCA_934477985.1 uncultured Eubacteriales bacterium | reverse complement strand
GTTGAAAAGTTGCTTTGCAACTTTTCAACTCGCGGGACGGTGACAGGCAAAGCCTGTCACCGTCCTTTTTCGCGCGCGAAGGCGCGCGAAAAAGAGCGGACGCGCAATAGCTGAGGCTTAAACCATTGGTTCAAGAGATTAGAAAACAATCTAAAGACTCTTGACAAACGCTTCCTGATGTGCTATAATAGGTTCATAAACCAAAGGAGGCAACGACAAATGAACGAATCGAAATTCACCGCGACCGCGCTCGGACTTCTCACGACCGAGTGCTCAGAACTGACCGACCTCGCTGACTCGCTCGCGCGCGACAAAAGCCGCGTGGCTGAGTTCAAGTGCGCGAAATACCGCTACGCGTCGGTTTTCATCGTCAAGGTCACGCTCGAGGGCATTCTCAGAACGCGGAAGAACCGCGACTTATCCGCTACCGATTTTCTGCCCGAATATTACGACGCGATACTGAGAAGAAATCCCGAGCGGTTTGACGCTTATCTCGCCGCTGAGAACAAGCCCGACGCGGCGTTGTATCTCTGCATGAACGCTTTTATCGACGAAAAGGTCTCGGGGCTCTCGGACGGCATCGGGTTCGCCTCGGACTGGGAGAAGATCGAGGCTGACGAACGTCTGAAGGGGCTTTCGACCGCGCGGGACTTCCTTGAGCGTGCGTGGAGGGCGTAAGATGGAAAATCTTGAACTTCTGAAGCTCCTCGCCGACGAGACGCGGCTTGAGATACTCCGGCGGCTTATGCGCGAGGACTCGTATGTCGAAAAATTAGCGGGCGAGCTCGGGCTGACCCCCGCGACCGTCTGCTATCATCTCAAGAAACTCGAGTCGGCGGGGCTTGTAAGCACGTCGCGCTCGCAGTTCCGCATAATCTACACGCTCGACCGGACGATATTCGACCGCCCGCTATCGGATTTTCTATCCACAGAGCCGCTCGTCGACCCGGAGGAGAAGTACCGCCGCGATGTGCTCTCGCACTTCTTCTCGCGCGGGAAGCTGACATCTCTCCCGGCACAGCGCAAAAAACGCGCCGTCGTCCTCGCGGAGATCGCGAAGTCATTCGGGCGCGGGCGCTGGTATACCGAGACTGAGGTCGACGAGATAATCCACCGTGTATATGACGATCACTGTCTCGTCCGCCGCGAAATGATCGCGGAAGGGCTGATGGAGCGCGACGACGGGAGGTATCGGCTGCTTTGAACGGCATTCTCATATCCGGGAGGATAAAGGAATTCCGCGCGGAGCATCGGCTGAGCCAGGGAGCGTTCGGAAAGCTCCTTGGTGTGTCGGCTCAGGCGGTTTCGAAGTGGGAGCGGCAGGTCTGCTTCCCCGACATAACCCTCATTCCCGAGCTCTCGCGCGTGCTTGACTGCGATATTGCCGACCTCTTTGAAATTCCTCAGACAAAATGTTTAAAATTCTCTTGACAACCTCCCGGAAATATGATAGAATACTTCCGGGAGGTGGACGTCAAAATGAAAAGAGGACTTACAAGGACCGGCGCGATACTCACGTCGATAGCGCTGGCGATCACATTCGCGCGGGGGTATGAGAGATTTCAGACTCTGCGCGCCGTTGATTTCGACCTGAAGCGCGAGCTTTCGGGCAGATTCGGCGCGCTCCTGTACGGCAACGCCTTTGACTTCGACGCCTGCCGGATCTGGTTTGAGAAGGTCGCGGTCAATATCGGCAGGCTCGTGAAGAGTGAGCCGGAGCTGACAATAGGCTGCGTTGATCTCAATGCCAACGGGATGAGCTACTACAGCAGAGGAGACAGGTATCTGTCAGAATACGCCGGGCAGTATGATGTCGTCGACGAGTACTGGCGCGAAGCCGTGGATCAGGTAAAATCGGCGATAAGTGTAGACTATAGTGTTTACCCGGAATACGATCGAGCGCAGGTATCTGTGAGTTACGGCTGCGCCCGCTTCATAGGTGTGTCGCAGTACCTCGTCTTCAGCTTCGATCGCGGTTTTCCGGAAGAGTTTATTTACTGGCTGAATGAAAGCGAGTACGAAGAGGTGAAGTACGTAAAGCCGCTCGGCTTCGGCTGGTATCACATTTATTTTTATTAATGACCCGCCATCACCGCGCGGATGATTCCGATGACAAACAGGTGCGCCGGGTAGTAGAAGTAGAAGAACTTTCCGAGGAATCTGCTGACCCTCGGCGAATCACCGCGCTTTCCGTTGTACAGCCCTATGAGCGGCACTGACAAGACGACGCAGAGCTGTATCAGTCCGTACAGTTTATCGAGCGCGAAGAAGTAGACCGCCGCGTAGATCGCCATGTAGAACACACTCCAGGCGAGCTGCTTTGCGGGCTTGCCGCGGTTCGAGCCGATCGACAGGATGCAGAGCGCGGCAATACAGCTCCAGTCGGAGGGAAAGGTCAGAAGGCAGATTCCGAGCACACAGCCGACCTTAGCCGGAGTGCCGAGCCTGCTGTCGCATACCCGGAGCATCAGAAGTCCGCCGAGGAGCGACCAGGCTACGCTCGTCTGGTTGAGCACGCTTCTGTTCGCGAAGGGAATGAACGACTTCCATCCGACAAAGTCCCACGACGCGAATATGTAGGCGAAGTGCGACACAAGCGCGAGGATCGCGAGTCTCGCCGCGTATTTCCTTAAGTTCCGGGTGTAATGGTAGCCCTCCGCGACGAAATAGCACATCATCGGGCAGGTCAGTCTGCCGATTATGTGCAGAATTATCGCCAGCGGCTCGCGGCTGTAGCCCGGGAAGATCAGCCAGCCGATATGGTCGGCGGTCATGGCGATTATCGCGATCAGTTTGAGCGCGTCGGATGTGAGTCCGCGCGCTTTTTTGGCTTCTGTCATAATTTCTCCTGAAACTCCTTTGCGTATTTCAATGGTGTGACGCCGTATTTCTGCCGGAAACGCCTTATGTAGAACGAGACGTCCGAAAAGCCCGACTCGAGCCCGGCTTCGGTGACGCTCTTTCCCTCACGCAGCAGCTTCCGCGAGAGCTCAAGTCGCTGGTTCGAGATGTACTCGCTGACCGGTATGTTGAAGCTCTGCCTGAAAAAGCGCGATAAATACTCACGGCTGTAGTGGAAGTGCTCCGCGATTCCTGAGATTGTCAGCTGTGAGGTCAGATTCTCGTCGATGTAGCCGCGCATCATCGCCGCCTTTGCCGGGATTGGGCGTGAGACCGCGCTGCCGCCGCTCTTTATCATCAGGCAGAATATCCGCAGCACAAGGCTGTACGCCTCGACTGTCGAGACCTCGCCGTTCTCGGCGAGCGCAGAATCGAGCTCTCCGAGCAGACCCCCGAGCGTTCCGGAGCCCTCTATGTCAAGCCGCCTGAACGCGCCGGTAGTGAAGATCGCCCCGAGTTTTCGAGAGAGTTCTCCGAAGCACTTCATGTCGAAATAAAAGACATACCGCTCATACCGCGAATCCTTCTTCAGTGTCGCGGTGTGATTGACTCCCGGTGGTGAGAGGATCATGTCGTATCGCTCCGGGATGAGTTCTCGGCTCTCCGAGAGGTAATTCACGTCGCCGGCGACGTATACAACCAGCTCGCAGAAATCATGTGTATGAAACTTGTCTATAAATGTCGCCTTTGTATAGAAGGTGTCGCGGTGGGAGTAGATGAGGTCGGGCGTGATAAGATAATCGATCCAGTTCAGCTTGTTCTCGAAGGAGGGTGTGGCGTTCCCGAGCCGCCGTTTGTATTCCTTCGACTCGATGTGCCGCTCGATGTAAGAATTGATATTTTCCATATGTCACATTCATCCTGTTTTGTGTCACAACTCGGGTATTTTATTGCGTCCATATCTGATATAATTATATCACAGTCATCACAGAAAATCAAGAGGGAAAGCAAAAAATGAGCGAACTTAATCGAAAGATACATGAAACAGGGCTCTGCGTGGTCGGCGGAGGGCTCGCCGGAATGCTCTGCGCGATCTCGGCGGCAAGACATGGCGCGAAGGTCGTCCTGATGCACGACCGCCCGGTGCTCGGCGGAAACGCCTCGTCAGAGATACGCATGTGGATCTGCGGCGCGGGCTCGAGAGTCAGAAATCTCCAGGAGACCGGCATCGTCGAGGAAATTCTTCTCGAGAACATGTATCGCAACCCGACCCGGAACTACTCGATCTGGGACTCGATTCTCTACGAGAAGGTAAAGTCAGAGCCGAACATCACGCTGCTTCTGAACTGCGCCTGCCTTGAGGCGGACGCCTCGGACGGGCACATAAACAGCGTCACAGGCTTCCAGCTCACGACCTACACTTACCACACGGTGAAAGCCGGAATCTTCGCCGACTGCTCGGGCGACAGCATCGTCGGGCAGCTCGCGGGCGCTGAATATATGCGCGGCAAGGAGGCTTACGAAGCCTTCCACGAGCGTTTCGCGCCCGAAAAGCCGTCGGGCGACGTGATGGGCATGAGCCTTCTGTTGCAGGCAAAGGAGACCGATCACTACTGCAAATTCACCCCGCCTGAGTGGGCTTACAGGTACCCGACCGACGAGGCGATGAATTTCAAGCCGCACGAGGTTCTGAAAAAGCCGCACACCAACTTCTACTGGATCGAGCTCGGCGGGACGCGCGACACGATAGCCGACACCGAGGAGATCCGCGACGAGCTTCTGAAAATCGCGTTCGGCGTCTGGGATCACATGAAGAATCAGGGTGACCACGGTGCGGACAACTGGGAGCTCGAGTGGGTCGGTTTTCTGCCCGGAAAGCGCGAGAGCCTGCGCCTGACCGGCGATTATGTGCTGACTCAGACCGATGTCGAGGCGGCGAAGCGCTTCCCGGACGAGGTCGCTTACGGGGGCTGGCAGATCGACGACCACCTGTCGGGCGGGTTCTATCTGTCTGGCAAGGGCGGCGGACACCTCAGAAAGCAGCGTCTCTCCGAGCCGTACACGATTCCCTACCGCTGTCTCTATTCGAAAAATATCGACAATCTGATGTTCGCCGGGCGGAATATCAGCGCAACGCACTTGGCGTTCGCGTCGACGCGCGTCATGGCGACCTGCGGAATAATGGGGCAGGCGGTCGGAACGGCGGCTTCGATCGCTCTGCGCGAGTCGATAAAGCCGCGCGGGGTCGGCGAGCGGATCGGCGAGTTGCAGAAGACGCTGATGGACGACGACTGCTTCTTACCCGGACTGCGCCGCGAAGTCTCAGAACTCTCGAAAAAAGCCGTGCTGACCTGCGAGTGGGGTGACTGCCGCGAATTGCAGAGTGGAATCGACCGGAAAATCTGGGGCTCTGACAACGGCTATTACGCCCGGCTCTACAAGCCGATAACCTACCGCTTCGCGTCGCCCGAGCTGGTGAAGAGCGTCCGGCTCATACTCGATTCCGACCTCGACCGCGAGAATACCGATGGAAATCCCGATCTCATGCAGATCACGATGCCGCTTTTCAAGCCGCTTTCGTATGACGGCACGACCTTCGGCTTCCCGAGGACGATGCTCAGGGCGTTCAGGATAGAGATACTCAAAGACGGCGAGTGGGTCACGGCGTACGAGACCGACAGGAACTATCAGCGATTCCTGAATATCCCGATAAACGCCGAAACCGATGGCGTGCGGCTGATACCGCTCGCGACCTGCCGGAGCGACTGTGTGACCGACGATTACGGCAGCTCTGAGGTTCATATATTCAATTTCGAGGTGGAATGAGATGACTGAGATATTCGACATTCCGCAGGATGAAAAGCATCTTCGCATAGTCGCGCACCGCGGAACGACGGTCTTCGCGCCTGAGAACACCGCGGCGTCGTTCACCTGCGCCGGCGAGCGTCACGCCTGGGCAATCGAGACCGATCTGCGGCTCACAAGCGACGGTGAGATAGTCTGCATACACAACGCCACGACCGGCGCGGTGTTCGACCGCGACCTGAGGGTGAGCGAGCACACACTCGCCGAGCTCCGGACGCTGACCGCGCGTCCGAAATACGCGGAATATCCGCCCGAGACGCTGAAAATACCGACCTTCGGCGAGTATCTGGATTTCTGTGAGCGGTTCGGCTCGATACCCTTCATCGAGATAAAGGACGATGTGGTTAAGGAGACGGTCGACGAGCTGAGGCGCCGCGGAATCGAAAAGCGCGCCGTGATCTCGTCGTCGGATACAGGGCATCTCACAGAGACGCGGAAATATTCGGACGGGATATTCATACACCACATCTTCTCGGACGAGAGGTCGGCGAAGGTTATGGCGGAGCTCGGGAACGCCGGGGTGGCGTTCAACTATCCGGAGCTTGACAAAGTGCCGGAGGGCTTTGTCGGACACATTCACTCGATGGGTCTGAAGCTCTGTCTCCGCGCCGGCGACACGGTCGGAAAGGTCAGAGAGATGCTCGCGATGGGGCTTGATTACATTCCGAGCAACTGCGTTTATGAATTATGAATAATAACCCCATGCCCGCCGCGTTCGCTGCGGGCATGGGGCTGTTTATCGGACATGAGGCGAGATCACTGATTGTTCTGCGTGTAGAGTTCAAGGAGCTTTTCGAGCTTTGTGTCGAGCGAGACTCTCGCGGACTCATATTTCGAGGCTATGTTTTCATCGCCGTTTAAAAGATTCCAGCCGACCCAGGTCGCGGTTCCGGTGCTGGCGTTGACGAACGCGAAGTCGAAATACGACGCGGAGTTCACAAGGTCGATCATCCCGGCGGTCTTTTCGTCGCGGCTGTACTTGCCCTTCAGCGCGGTGTCGAGGTAAGCCGGAATGACATTCTTCCAGTTTTCGGCGTTCAGAGCCTCGAGCATCACGGCGCTCATCTCCGGATTTTTCGCCGACAGGAGCACCGACATGTAAGCCGTGCCGAGGTTGTATGTGATGTAATCCTTCTGATTCTCATCGTAAAGCGGGTATGGAATTATTCCGTAGTCGCCGGTCATGTCGCGCATGTCCTCTGTAGTGCGGATCGCCGTGCCGAGAAAGAGTATCCGGTCAGCCCTGAAGCCGGGATAGAGCCCGTAGCCCATGCCCGACGTGCCGCCGCAGTCGTCATATTTGACCGATTCGGTCTCTCTGAGCAGCTTGTAGAGCTTCGAATACTTTTCGACGAAGGAGTCGTTCATGAAGGTGTATCTGTATTCGTCGTTTTCATTCGTTATCATTTTCACTCCGCAGGCGTAGATGAGTCCGTTCGCAAAGTGCGAGCCCGTGCCGAAGCCGATACGGTCGTTCTCCCAGTCGTAAACTCCGTCGCCGTTGAGGTCGGACAGAGCGGCGTCTGACATCTCGCGGAGCTTGTCCACAGTCCACCTGTGCTCCTCGACGAGCTTGTACGGGTCTTCAAGCCCGAGGTCGCCTATCAGCTTTGAATCGAAGAATACGCACATGTTGTTCTTGACAAGGTCAAGCGAGAGTGAGCCGACGGCGTTGTATATGTGCCCATAGATTTCGGCGTTGTCGTTCCATCCGGCGCACCACCAGGGCTTTGAGAAGTCGATTTCGTCAAAGGTCAGAAGGTCGAGAAAGTACCCGCGCGTCTCACAGCCCCAGTAATAGTCAGGCATCACGACGTCATAGTCCCCGCTGCCTGACATGACATCGCCCGCGAGCGCGGTGTTCCACGCGTCGCCTTTGTCGGGGAGTGTGACCGTCTTTATATTGACGTTGAAACGCTCCTGTATCTTCATCGCGCGGTCATAGAGCGCGTCATTCACGACATCGCCGGTCGAACTCTCCGGAAAAAGATCATCGACGCGGGTCTCGCGAACCAGGAGCGTGAAGTCCGCGTTGTTGAAATCATACTCGCCGAGATCGTCGGCGAACGGCTTCTCGGTCTCGGGCGCGGTCGTTCCGGTACTGTCGGAATCCATGGTGTCAGCGGCGCCGCTTCCCGAGCCGCAGGACATTCCGGCGAGCGTTGTGATTAGCAGGAGCACTGAAATAAGCTGTTTTTTCATGTCACTACCTCACTTGTTCCTCATTATGTTTCGTCCGCCATCGGCTAAGATACAGACGCCGTTGATGAACGCGCCCTTCTCGCCCGCGACGTACATGATGAGATCGACGATCTCCCGCGGCTCGGCGGCGCGTCCGGCGAGAGTGCGCATTCCAGCCATTCCGGGACGAGTCAGAACCGGACCGGGCGCTACGCAGACACAGCGGATGCCATAGGGCGCTCCGGCGAGCGCTACCGACTTTGTCATTCCGTTCATGAGAGCCGATTTCGAAGCCGAGTAGCCGATGTCATTCGGCGTGCCCTCCTCGCCCGCGATCGAGCCTAAGTGAATGATGACGCCCGACTTCTGCTTTGCCATCTGAGCCATTACCGCGTGGTCGAAGTAGAGCGCGCCCTTGAGGTTTACGTCGATGCTGAAATCGTAGCACTCGATCGGAATGTTGAAAAACTCTCCGCTGACTCCGCATATACGGCACTCCGCGCCGCCCGCGCAGTTTATCAGGATGTCGATCGAGCCGAACGCGCTCACGGCTCTGTCGCGCGCCTCACAGACCTTCTTGTAGTCGCGCACGTCGATGTCAACGCCGATGACATTCGCCGGATAGGCGGCGATCTCCTTTACGCAGGCGTCGAGCGCCTCCTTGTTCCTGTCGACGAGGACGACATTCGCGCCCTCCTTCGCGTAGCATTTTCCGCAGAGCAGTCCCATTCCGGAAGCCCCGCCGGTTATAAGAACGGTTTTGGACATAATAGCAACCTCCGTTTTTTTATCGTATTTATC
>CAKSOR010000084.1 GCA_934477985.1 uncultured Eubacteriales bacterium | reverse complement strand
AGACTACTCTCAGCATCGGAAACTTCGTCGGCATGACTCCTAAGCCCGGTTCGATGGGCAAGCCCAGCCCGCTCTACAGAGTAGCTGTTCTCCGCCCCGACGGAAGCGTCGCCTCTGTCGGTGAAACCGGTGAAATCTGCATCAATACCCAGAACGGCACTCCCTGCGGACTCTACCTCGGCTATTATAATAATGAAGAAAAAACCAAGGAAGCTTGGCACGACGGTTGGTATCACACCGGCGACACCGCGTGGGTCGACGAAGACGGCTTCTTCTGGTACGTCGGTCGTATCGACGACCTCATCAAGTCGAGCGGCTACCGCATCGGTCCGTTCGAGATCGAAAGCGTCATCATGGAACTCCCGTATGTCCTTGAGTGTGCGATCACAGCCGCTCCAGACGAAATCCGCGGTCAGGTCGTCAAGGCTTCGATTGTCCTTGTCAAGGGCAAGACCGGCGACGACGCGCTGAAGAAGGAAATCCAGAACTACGTCAAGACTCACACCGCGCCCTACAAGTACCCGAGAATCGTTGAGTTCCTCGATGAGCTTCCGAAGACGATCAGCGGCAAAATCAGAAGAGTTGAATTAAGAGGTAACAACGAGAAGAAGTAATCGCGTATTAAAACTACTTTTTCTCAAACACTATCATCTAAGCAATAAAACCGCACAATTCAAAGCAACAAATCCAAATCAACCTCCCCCCAGAACCGAAAACTAACGCCTATAAAAGCCAATTGTTTAAAGCTTTAGCCGAAAGAGGGGGTGCGGGGGAGGAAACTGCCTTTCTCGAAAGGCGGTTTCCTCCCCCGACAAACAAGGAGTACTATGAAGCAAAAGTGGAAAGGCGGGACGCTGCTGGCGCCCATACCCGCAGTGATGGTCAGCTGCGGGACTATTGAAAAGCCAAACATCATCACGGTGGCGTGGACCGGAATTCTGAACACCAATCCGCCGAAGACCTACATTTCGGTGAGACCCGAGAGATTTTCCTATCCTCTTATAAAGGAGAGCGGGAAGTTCACAATCAATCTCACGCCAGCGGGACTCGTGCGGAGCGCCGACTTCTGCGGAGTCAGATCGGGGCGCGACCTTGACAAGTTCAAGGAGTGCAAGCTGACCGCCGTTCCCGGACTCGAGTTTCCCGACACGCCGATGATCGCCGAGTGCCCGGTCTCGCTTGAGTGCAGTGTCTGTGAAATCGTTCCGCTCGGGACGCACGACATGTTCATCGCCGACATCGTCTCGGTCGCCGTCGACGACTCGGTCATAAACGAAGCCGGCGCGCTGAAAATCGAAAAAGCCGATCTCGCCGCCTACGCCCACGGGCAGTATTTTGCGCTCGGCAAAAAACTCGGCAGCTTCGGTTTCTCGGTGAAAAAGAAATCACGCAAGCCAAACAGACCATCTGACAAAAAAAACTAAACGCTGAACCCGCGTTTCACAAAAAACGGAGCCGGTGAAAACCGACTCCGTTTTGCTATGTAATGAAAAGTTTGGTTTGCTTTTACGCTCTTCTGAGCTTCTTCGAGACGACAACCGCGCCTGCGAGAGATGCTACGCAGAGAACCGCGAGAGCTACACCAGCGTCAGAGGTCTGAGCCGCGGTGGTTGCGGGCTTCTTTGCCTCGATAACCGACTTGCCGTTGATCTTGGTGATTGTGTACTGGAAGCCGTCAGCGGGGGAGTTCTTCATCGAGCAGGAGATTACGAGGTATGCCTTGCCGTCGTCAGCGATGCCGGTGAGATCGTAAGCAACCTTCGACTCAACGCCATTGATGGTGAGAACGTACTTGCCGTCCTTCTTGTTTACCTTAACGGTGAGAGTGTCGCCAGCCTTGAGGTTGAAAGCGTCGTTCTTAGCGTCGGTGCCTGCGCCCTTCCACTCGGAAGGACCATAGTTCTGGACTTCGTCCTGATTGCCCCAGCGGATGAGGTTGACGATACCCTTGTTGCTGCCGTAGTCGCCGACCTGGAAGAGCTGCGGCTTCTGGAGGAAGTCAACACTGAACCAAGTATCGGAGTCGGTGTCGGGGAGCTTGTCGATAGTCATCTCAACAGAGAAGCCGTCGAGGGTAACCTTTTCGTTGTAAGCGACGCCGCCCCAGTTCTTACCGTCGGTATAGTAACCGCCGTGAGTAACCTGAAGTCCCTTATCGGTTTCCTTGAGAACAACTTCTGCGTTCTTGTTGTCGATGAGGTAACCGTTACCCTTGGTCCACTTTTCGGAACCAGCCGCGGATGCGGGGATGATTGCGGCTGTCAGGATGAGTGCCGCGCTGAGAAGTGCTGCGAGTTTTTTCATTGTTTTTTCACCTTTCGTTCTTTGAATCGGATAATCTTGTTCGATAATCCTGCCTATATTATACTACTAATTTTTCCGTTTGTCAAGCCTTTTGGGTATTTTTCTCCGATTTTGTTCAACTATTTTACCTTGATTTGACGCTATATTGTGTGAAGTATCAGTGACATTTCCGCTTTTGTCACCTGTAAGGTGGTGGTTTCAACAAACGCCGCGCTCAACTGAACCGCATAACAAAAACCGCGGACTGAATGCCCACGGCTCATTTTACGTCGACGACGAACAGTTTATTACCATCGACTCTGAATTTTATCTCGACTCCGCCGAAAAGGAGTCCGTAAATCCGCTCCGGGTCGTGCTGGACAGCCGGGCGCGGGTCGTTCGAGAGCATGCCGATCGCCGCTTTGCGCTTATCCTCCGGCAGCTTTTCAAGCAGTTCAGCCGGGAAATCCACCTCGAGAGAGTGCCCGAAGACCTCGGCGGCAAAGCCTCCGCTCGCGTCCGGGTGCGAATCCGTGTATGCCAGATACGGCTTTATGTCGTAGATCGGCGTGCCGTCCATCAGATCAGCGCCCGAGACATACAAAACCGTTCCGAGTCCTTCCTCGGTCTTCACCGACTCTAACTTCACGCTCGAGAGCCCGATCGGGTTCGGTCTGAACGGCGAGCGCGTCGCGAAAACCCCGACCCGCTCATTTCCGCCGAGTCTCGGCGGGCGGACAGTCGGCGACCAGTCCTCGCGTATCGCCTCCGAAAACTGCCAGATCAGCCAGAGGTGCGACCAGTCTTCAATCCCACGCAGCGCGTTCGGGTCGCGGAATTCCGGCTCGAAAACAATCTTCGCAATGAGCTCCGGCACAAGCCCCGCCTGCCTGGGAATCCCGAACTTCTCGGGGAAATCGGTGCGTATCCGCGCGATGATCCTCATCGGCGGATTTTTCATATTCTTCATAATATCCACTTCTCAAACGCCGCGGCGAGTCCGTCCTCGTCGATTTTCCCGGTCACCTTGTCGGCGACTTCCTTCAGCTTTTCGACTCCGTTGCCCATCGCGATGCCGAGTCCGGCGTGCTTTACCATATCGATGTCGTTGCTTCCGTCGCCTATCGCGACCGTGTCCGAGAGCGGAATTCCGAGATAATCGCACAGAACGTCGATTGCCGAAGCCTTCGTCACGCCCGAAAGCGTCACTTCCCCGCTCGTAGGCGGGATCGGTCCGATGCTGTAGCCGTCGACCTTGAACTCACTGCCCAAAAGCGCCTGCATCTCGGCTGTTGTGTGCCCAGAGTCGATGTAGATGCCCTTCTCGATATTTGTAAATCCGCACGGATCGGCGACCAGCACGTTGTCGAGCAGCGACTGGAACTGCCAGCGCTCAAGCCCGAACTTCGCGAAGAACTCTATCTGGTGCTCAACCGCGCCCGGCTTCGCGATGAGGTTCGTCTCGATGTGCCCGAAGACCGCCGCGCCGACCGACTCCGAAACCTCGCAGAAGCGCCTCACCTGTTCTGTACTCCAGAATCGGCATGCGACGTTTTTGCCCATCCACTTGACATTCGCGCCCGACGACGAGATGAATCCGTCGAATTTCGCCTTGCCGAACAGCCACGGGTAAACCTGCGCGGCGAGCCGTCCGGTGCTGACGACCAGATGATGCCCCTCGGAGACCGCGCGGTTCAGGACCTCCCTTGTCGACTCGGGCATTTTTCCGTCGAATCCGACCATCGTGCCGTCGATGTCGAGGAAAATCAGCTTGCTCATGCCTTCGAAGCCGCTTCTACCGCCGCGTAGAGTCCCAGTGTGTAGCTGTACGCGCCGAAGCCCGAGATCTGCCCCTTGCAGACCGGCGCTATCACCGACGTGTGGCGGAACTCCTCACGCGTGTGTATGTTCGACAGATGTACCTCGATTACCGGCAGCTTTATCGCGGCGATCGCGTCGCGGATGGCGATCGAGTAGTGGGTGTAAGCCCCGGCGTTCAGAACGATCGCCGAGTAGACTCCGCGCGACTCGTGGAGCTTGTCAATCAGCGCGCCTTCGTGGTTCGACTGGTAGAAATCGACCCCGACGCCGAGCTCCGCGCCCTTTGTCCGCAGCCCCTCGTTTATCGAGGCGAGCGACTCATTGCCGTAGATTCCCGGCTCGCGCTCGCCAAGGAGGTTGAGGTTCGGACCGTTCATCACAAGAATTTTCATTGCGTTTTCCTTCATTAGACCTGTTCGATAACCCGACTTTAGCGTATCAAATTGGCGACGAAAGTCGGCAATTTGATTGACATATTGGGAGGGTTATCGAACAGCTCTATTATATAAGCGTTTCGTAGTAATCCTTCATCGTCTTCGCGTCCTCAGCCATCGTTCCGGCGGACTCGGAGATCAGGCGCGGCGCGACTCCCTCGCGGACAATCGCCTCCATCAGCGGCTCGAACGGCGGTTCATAGCCCTCGTCGCAGAAGCGGACATGCTTTTTTTCGCCCGACTTGGTGTACTCGATCTTCGAGAAATGGCAGTGCAGATGCTTCGCGTACTCGTCGCCGAGTCTCGCGCCGATCTTGTCGAAGACCCTGCGGTAATCGTCGACCGTGACGAACACGCCGCCGCAGGGAGTTTCCTCCTCCGCGTCGAACACTCCGCTCGCGAAGCGTCCGCGGCAGTTCAGGTGTCCGAAGTCGACGACCGGATAGAGTCTCGGGCTCATCTCGCAGAGCTTGATGACCTCCTCGAGCGTGCCGAGCTGGTTGAGCTTGCCCATCGTCTCGAGTCCTAAGTGAACGTCAGTCTCAACCGACTCGAGGAGCTTTGTCAGCGTGTCGGCGGCGTATTCCATCGCCTGCGCGCGGGTGATCTTTCCGGCGCTTCCGGTGTGGATGACAACCGTGTCCGCCCCGAGAAACTCGGCGGCGCGGACGCTCTTTTCGATATAATTTATGCTGTTCAGGCGCTTTTCAAGCTCGACGCTCGACAGCGAGATGAAGTACGGCGAGTGGATGCTCATCAGAATCCCGTGTTTTTTCGCCTCTTCGCCGACCTTCCGGAGCGATGCCTCGCCGGCGGTCAGTCCGTTGCCCGCCTGATATTCATAGGCGTCAAGTCCGCGCGCGGCAAGCCACGCCGGAGCTTCGTATGTGTGCTTTTTGCCCTCGGCGTAGAAGCTCTCGGAGTTTCCGCCTGTGCCGAATGTTGCTCTTTCCATGATTTTCCTTTCTTTACCGGCTGATCCGCTCGAACGCTTCAAGACAGGCGTCCTCGTCCGGGAGAATCCCCGTCCACCACTCAAACGCCAGAGCGCCCTGGTAGACAAGCATCCAGAGCCCGCTCATCGCCTTTATCCCGCGTGATTCAGCTTCTTTGAGGAGCTCGGTCTCAAGCGGCTCGTACACCGCGTCGATGACGACTCCGTCCTTCATATTTCCGAGGAAATCGAGCGACTCAAACCCGCTCTTTCCCCGCATGCCGAGCGACGTGCAGTTGACTAAAATATCGGCTTCCTTCGCGTATTCACAAAGCGCCAGATTGTCCAACCTGTCGTATCTTCCGCCGCCGATCATTTCGGTCAGCGACTTTGCCGAGTCAACCGTGCGGTTCAGAATCGTCATGTCCGCTCCGGCGAGCTTCAGTGACAGCGCCGCCGATCTCGCCGCGCCGCCCGCGCCGAGGAGCAGGACTTTTTTGCCGCTCACGCCCTCTCCGAGCGCTCGCTTGACGGTCAGGATTATTCCGCCGCCGTCGGTCGTTGTGCAGTCGAACCTTCCGTCACGGATCGCGACTGTGTTTACCGAGCTGAGCAATTTTGCCTCGTGGGTCTGGCGGTCGGCAAGGCGCGACATGTCGGTTTTCAGCGGCATCGTACAGTTGAACCCGCCGAAGCCCTCGGCTCTCAGGCGGTCGATTGTGCTTTCAAGCGCCGGACAGTCGGTCTCTATCCGCTCGTAGGTGAAGTCGGCGAGTCCAGCCGCCTTCGCGAATCCAGTCTGAAGCTGCGGCGAGCGGCTGTGCGCTATCGGAGTTCCGAGTACCGCGTACTTCATATCTTTTTCGGCTTGTCGGCGAGGACGTTCGGCGCGATGTTCGGGTTCTGCGGCTGATTCGGAGCGGGCGCGGGAGTGCGCTTCACAGCTATCTTGACGCCATAGAAATCGAGCATGTCCTTGATTCCCTCGCCGATCTCCTCGACCGAGAAATCAGCCTCCTTGAGCTCCTCGTCCGAGAGCTGGGATATACGGTTGTAGAACTCGAGTCCGATGCGGACATAGTAGGGCTTCGCCTTGTCGAACATGTCGAAGAGCATATTCTCGGCGGTGTTGATCTTCTTGTCGGCGACCAGCTGGCGCAGACGCGCGAGCACGATGAAGGGCTCGCTGCCGGTCGGGAACTTGCCGTCCGGAATCGCGGCTTCGTCCTCCTTGAACATCATCTTTATCAGTGCCTGGGTGAGGTTTGTGAACTGGTTCATCTTGATTCTCCTTGACGTTTATAGTAGAGCCTTAAAAACGGCTTTTCGAGTGCGCGCTTGAAGCGGAAGAAGGGCGTGCGCTTGTCCTTTATCGGCGGGACCAGGAACGATCTCATCCCGCACCTCGTCGCCGCCCACACGTCGGTGAAGAGCTGATCGCCCACCGCCGCGGTGTCTGAAAGTGTCGTTCCCATCCTGCCCATCGCCTCGAGCATGTACCTTCCCGAGGGTTTCTTCGCGTCGGCGTGAAAATAACAGCCGAGGTCGCGGCAGAACCGCTCAACTCTGTCGGCGTGATTGTTCGAGACGAACGATGTCTGTATGCCGGCTTCGTGGAGCGAGTCGAGCCATTTTTTCACCGGCGCGGTCGGCTCGGGGTCGTCGTAGGTCACAAGCGTGTTGTCTATATCGAGTATCAGCGCGTTTATGCCCGCGTTCTTCAGGTACTCGGGCGTGAGCTCGTAGACGTTTCTGAATATTCCGTCGGGTAAGAAGGTTTCGAACATTTGCCGCTCCTTGTGTGAGACTTCGGGAATTACACTTTTCCCCTAGTATATTATTATACCACATCACGGGCGCTTTTGCAAGGGGTTTTCGCTAAATTCTTTACAAAAAAGCACGCCGGGTTTTGTCCGGAGCGCCGGACGCGCGGGGTCATGGCTGACGTCATGAATTTCGTCTCCCCCTCTTGACAAATCCTTGAAACCGTGGTATAATATAATTCCATGCACTATATACACGATGGAACATGATTCTATCATATCACAAGGAGCACAGTTTTTCAAGATGTTCGATAATAAAATCTCTGTTTTCGCGGCTATCTCACAGTCGCTGCCAAGGCTTACAAAGGCGGAGTGCCGCATCGCCGGGTTCATACGCGACAATCCCGGAAAGGTCGTCGCCATGCCGGTCGCGGAGCTCGCCAAGGCTTCCGGAACCGCTCCGTCGGCGGTCATCCGCTGCTGCCGGAGTCTCGGGTTCGAGGGCTACGCAGAACTCAAGATGGCTCTCGCGGTCGAGCTGTCCGACGACAACAAAGCCGGTTACACTCCCTATATCGACCCCGACGACCCCTCCGGAAAGGTGCTTGAGAAGGTCTTCGCGGCGGGTGAGAAAACTCTGCGCGACACCGCCGCCTCGATCGACCGCGGGGTGTTTGACAAGGTCGTCGACACTCTGGCTTCGGCACGGCATATCTATGTCTACGGAATCGGAACCTCCGCGCCGCTCGTCAATGATTTCGCTTACCGCCTGACTCAGATCGGCTGTTTCGCGCTCGCCGTAACCGACCCGCCGTCAATGCGCATCTCGACCCTCAATATCGCTAAGGAGGACGCCGCCATCGCGATCTCCCACTCGGGAAGGACGGTCGCCACGCTCGACGCGATAAAGCTCGCCTCGGCGATGGGCGCTCCGACAATCTGTCTCACCAGCGCGCCCGAAAGCCTGCTGACCGGGGTCTGCGACCTTCCGCTCGTCATCTCGACCGACGAGATACGCTATCCCATCGAGGCTATTTCGGCGCGCATCGGTCACATCTGCTTGATCGACGCCATCGTCACCTCAATCTCGGCTAAGGACTACCCGAAGGCGCTCGAGCGCTCGAAGCTCTCGCACGAGCTCATCGACTCGGCTATCAGGACAAAGTGATGAAAAGCCAAAAACTCCGCGGAGCTCTCGTCTTCGCGGTCTGCTACATAGCTTACGTCTCTATTTATATAGCGCGGCTGAATCTCTCTATGGCGTCGCCCGCGCTCACCGCGGAGGGGATTCTCACGAAGGCGCAGATCGGTCTGCTCGGCAGTGTCTTCTCGGTTATCTACGCGGTCGGACGGCTCGTCTGCGGCGGACTTTCGGATCATAAGCCGCCCTTTGTGATGATCGGCTCGGGGCTTCTGCTCGCCTCGGCGGCTAACATCGGGTTCAGCTATCTCGTCGGATTCAGCTTTATTCCGCCGTTCTGGGCGATGCTGGCGCTC
>CAKSOR010000083.1 GCA_934477985.1 uncultured Eubacteriales bacterium | reverse complement strand
CGCAAACTCTCCGCGCGCGGCAGAACTCCCTCACATCACAGGCGAAACTCTCGGGCAGAGAGCCGAAGAACACGGCTCTCCGCCTTTTTTCGTCGAAGAACGACGCGCCGCCGATGAATCCGTACTGACATCCCTCAAGCGCTATTCCGCCCGCCGGAATCAGCAGTGTTTCGATTCCTTCACACCGCAGTGCCTTTGCGATTCCCTTGTCGGCGGTTATGACCGCGTTCACGAGTGGCAGAGCCGAACAGCGCGCATAGCCCTGTCTGACGTTCACGAGCTTCATTCCCTTCTCTTCAGCCGCGGACTTCAGCTCGTCTGAAAGGCTCTCCAGACGCGCGAAGAGCCGCTCTCCGACCCGCAGCGCGTTCAGGCACACATCCTCCGGATAATCGCCGCGCGGGCGTTCAGCGATGATTCTGAGCCGCTCCGGCGGCGTCGGCATTCTCGCCGCAACCTCACGCGGAACAACCAACTCATCCCCGAGATCGCAGAGCAGCGTGTCGGCGTGGTCGGCGACGATGGCATTCAGCCCGGGCAGCGGCTCAAGCGCGAACGGCTCGTATCCGAGCGCGCGGAGCTCATCCGCGAAGCGATCGCATCCTCTTTTTCCGATAAACAGCATGTTATCCTCCAAAACAAAACCGATGTACAAATGTACATCGGTCTGTTCATTTTCTGAATTACTCAGACGGCTCTGGTCACTTTACCCGAGCGCAGGCAGCGGGAGCATACGTTAACGGTCTTGGGAGTGCCGTCTACGATAGCTTTTACCCGTCTGATGTTGGGCTTCCAGGTTCTGTTGGTCTTACGGTTCGAGTGCGAGACAGCGAGACCGAACTGGACGGATTTTCCACAAATGCTGCATTTTGCCATGATTTTTTACCTCCTGAAGTCGCGCGTGATTTGGCGCGCAACGTGATTTCATGATTAACAGAATTATTATACCACATTCCGGCGGAAATTGCAATAGGTTTCGCAAAAAAAGTTGAAAATATTTTTTCATCCGCGGCAGAATAAATTGTCGTTCCCTACAATTTTCAGAGCTCGACGCTCTCTTTTGGCGCGAGGAGCTTCAGCGGCGCGCCGAATTTCTTCGCCGAATACTCTATCCACTCGTTCGGACAGCCGTTCGAGTCGTAGAGATCGTGGTGTCCCGGGATGAACATTTTCGTTTTGCATCTGACCGCGAGCTCGGCGGCTTCGTTCGAGTCGAGGTTGCCGATGATGTTCCGCGACGTCCTGAACCAGTCGCGACCATTGACCGGCAGGAGCATGACATCCGGCTCCGCGTCAGCGATCAGTTTCTCGAGCCCGTCGTACATCGACATGTCGCCGCCGAAGAAGACCTTCTTGCCCTCGGCTTCGATCATATAAGACAGCTCGTTGAAGTCGCCGTCGGTCGTGTGGAGCTCGGTGTGAGCGCAGGGGATCGGGGTTATCGTAACTCCGCCGAGCCTGAACGGCTCTCCCCAGAAGCTCACCGCGTAGGCGCGCATCGGAGTGGGATTGCCGCCGATCGAGCAGATGATGTCGGCGCTCGGCATCGGAACGAGCGTGAAGCTGCGGCGCTTCAGGCGATAGAACGGTTCGAGCGACTTCTTGTCGAGGTGATCGCCGTGCGGATGCGAGATGACGATGATGTCGGGTAAGAGCTCGCAAAGCGTCGTCGGCGCGGGATATTTGCGCTTGCTGTCCGGTCGGTCGACCGAGTCAGAGAGGTAGGGGTCGGTGACGATCGTCAGCCCGTCGGCTTCGATCGAATAGCACATCTGTCCAAGGTATGTGATCTTCATTTGTCTTCATTCCCTTCAAAAAGTAAATTTTCAGTGAACAGCTCATCGAACCGCTCGTCGGCGGCGAGATCAAGCCATTCGGCGGCGAATTTATCGTCTGCTCCCGAAAGGAGCAATTCAGCGCCGGTCAACGCGGCGTTGCCGAGAATATCGACCTTACCGCGGTCCGGCAGAAGTCCGGTGCGGCGGCAGGCGGCGATGTCAAGCCCCCTGCCGAAGTTCCCGGCGATCATCAGACGGTCGGCGTCCTCACCGCCGATGAGCATTATGCCGGTCCGCACCGCGCTTTTGGCGAGCTGGAACGCACGGACATCACGCGGCGTCAGGCTGACTCCCGGCGCTAATCCGAACGGTTCCCCGAGATAGCCGCTCTCGTCGATGACCCCGGCGTCGAGCAGTGCCGCGACAAGAGAAATCAGTCCGCTTCCGCAGATTCCCTTCGCTTCCCCGCCGCCTATGACACGCGGAACGATGAAGCCGCCCTGCACTCTGACCGCGCCGGAAATACCGTCCGCGTTATCTCCCGGGAAATACTGAACGCGGTCAACCGCGCCATTTCCCGCGCGCATTCCGGAGCTGATGTCCGCGCCCTCGAGAGCCGGTCCGGCGGCGGTCGACGCGCAGATTATTTTTCCGTCATGACAGTAAGCGAGCTCGCCGTTCGTGCCGAGGTCGACTAAAAGCGCGGTCTCCTGGCTGTCCGGCTTCGCGGCGATCAGCGCGCAGACCGTGTCCGCGCCGACGAACGCCGATACACAGCGCGGGAGATAGACTCTGCCGCGTAGTCCGACGCGTTCCCCGTCGAGCCATTCGCCGAAAAGGCTTTCGGGCTCGAACGGATAGCCTGCCATCCCTGAGACGTCCAGCCCGGCGAAGAAGTGGAGCATCACGGTGTTTCCGGTCACAACGGCCTCGTCGTACTCAAAGCCGGCTGTGAGGCGCGAGACAGCCGCTCTGAGCTCGTCCGTGAGCTCGGAGGCATAAGTAGTGTCAGCCGCGCCGATACGCGAGATCACGTCCGCTCCAAAGCGTCTCTGAGGGTTCAGCGCCGAGACCTCGATATTTCCATCCGGCGTAATCAGTCTTGCTTCTATAGTTGTTGTACCGATGTCGACCGCGAGCTTTCCGCGCCCGCCGACGCGCTTTACTGACTCGTCAGTCGTCGGATCGACCTTAAAATCCCCGAGCGGGATCGTCTGGCAGGCGAGCCGGAAACCCTCGTCAAGCTCGTCTCCGAGCAGTCTTTTCTCGGCTTCGGTCGGCGCTGACAGCTCGCCGCTCACTTTTATCCTGCATTTGCCGCACTTGCCGATTCCGCCGCAGGGGCAATCGGTGCGCAGAATTTTCGCGAGAGTTTCGCTCATTTTCCGGGCTTCACTTCGTCGGGCAGATAAACGTAGCCCGCGCCCCTGACCGCGCGGATCAGCTTCACGCCGAACTTCTCGTCGAGCTTCGCGCGCAGGAATCTTATGTAAACGTCTACGACGTTCGTGTCGCGGGCGTTCTCGTCGCGCCAGAGCGAGTGCAGCAACTCGGATCGGCTGACAGTCACGCCGGGGCGTTCATGCAGGTAGCAGAAGAGCGCGAACTCGCGTTTTGTCAGGCGCGACGACTGATCGCCGCAGACGACCGTCATGTCGTCGGGGCAGACGCTGATAAACTCCTCGTCGGCAGGCTCTTCGGCGGCGAGCACCTCGTCGATGAATTTCCGCAGTTCGGTCAGCGCGAAAGGGCGATCGAGCAGCAGCACATTGACCGACTCGGGCAGCGACGCGGTCAGAAGTCCGCAGTCGATCAACACGGCGGCGCGAAGCCGGTGAGCGCGCGGAAGCTCGACGAGTCCCTCGGCGGCGAGAAACGCGAAATCCTCCGAATCATCGCGCGCCCTGACGAGTCCGGCGCGTTCAAGCTCGAGCGACAGCATCCGCCCGCAGAGCGGGTCTGACGCGAGCACTTTGTATTTCATTTTCTCCTCATCCTTCCATTAGTTAAGTCGTTCCCCGGCGAGCTGACGTTCCATGAAAGCCTCGACCTCGTCGCCCTTGAACCCGAGCGAGTAGGCGAGCACGAGCTTCATGCAAGCCGCCTCGGAGGTCATCGACAGCACCGGACGCACCCCGGAGCAGAGCAGGTCGGCGGTTGTCGAATAAGCTCCCGAATTCAGTTCCCCGCTCTGGTCAAAGCGCGACTGGTCAAAGCCGGTCAGCCAGAAATCGACACCGTTCGCCTTGCAGCGCTGGAGCAGGTAGAGCACCGAGCGCTTTGAAAACGCCTGGCGCTTTGTACCGCGCTCAACGCAGGCGGTCGACGAATGGTAGCTCCCGCAGAGCACGGCTCTGACGCCCGAAAGTTCGTAGAGCGAATAATCGACGCCGACATACGGCTCAATCTTCAGTACGCACTCCTCAAGCCCGCGCAGAGCGAATACAGGCGCGCGTTCGGAGGTGACGGCACAGGGCTTCGCGTCCAGGCAGGGACGCATGTCCGACGAGTAGAAATTCGACGTGAAGCTCCGGCACTGCTCGAGATGCGCGCCCTGATGCAGATAGGTCACGCCGTCGCTGTTTTTGTAGGTCACATAGACTCCCTCGCCGAAGCCGAGCATTATCATGTCGACCGCCGCGCGGAAATTGTCAAAGCCGTTGGCGCGAGGGTCGACGAGCGGATACTGGCTCGAGACGAGGAAGACCGGCTTTCCGTAGCCCGCGAGCGCGAGCGACAGCAAACTCGACGTGTAGGCGAGCGTATCGGTTCCGTGCGCGACAATCATTCCGGCGAACTCATCCCGGCGTCCATCGAGCGACCTGAACGCCTCCAGAAGCCGCCAGAGACGCGGCAGAGTCATGTTCTCGCTGAGGATGTCAAGCACCGGCAGAACCTCGAACTCAACGCCGTCATAGCGGCTGTCATGTCTCAGGCGGTCGATGAGCAGCGGCGCGGCGTATTTTGTGTCGGAGCTCAGCACTCCGCCTTCAAGGCGCGAGCAGATCGTCCCGCCGGTCATAATAAGCAGAATTTTCACGGCATGTCCTTTCTCAGAGCCCGATCACGAATCTCGTCATCGCCAGCACGACCGGCACAGCCGCCGGGGCGAGCAGCGACGACATTCCGACCGCGTGAGCCGCGAGCTTCGGACGGATGTCGTAGATCTCGGCAAACATCGCGGCGTTCGCGGCGGTCGGAAGCGCGCTCATTATCGCCGAGAGATAGATCATCTCGGCGCTGAGTCCGACGAGCTTAGCGCACAGAACAACGATCATCGGCAGCGCGAGGAGCTTCAGGAAACAGAAGAGATAGACCTTCCACGAGCTGAATATCTCCTTCACCGGCATCGAGGCGAGCAGCGCGCCTATTACAAAAGTCGAGATCGGCGTGCAGATCGAGCCTATGTATGAAGCGCCGGTCATCAGAAATGTCGGCGGCTTCAGCTGCCATATGTAGAGCGCGAGTCCGATAAGACAGGGCGTCGTGCCGTAGTTGAGGATCATTTTGAGGGGGCTTACACGTATCTCACGGCGTCCGCGTCCCAAAACGACCATTCCGTACGACCACATGAAGACGTTGAACGAGATGACGTAGAACGAGCCGTAGAAAAGTCCCTTCGCGCCGAACGCCGCCTCGAGTATCGGGAAGCCGATGAAGGCGCAGTTCGCGAAGATCATCGAGAACTCGAGTATCTTCCGCTCGTCGCGGTCGCGCCAGATTTTGGCGAAGAAGTAAGACGCGACCGCGAGCACCGCGTGCACTCCGAGTCCGAGCACCATCACGAAAAGTCCGCTTTTCAGAAGCTCGGGCGAGTACTCGTTCTTGAGGAGCGCGCCAACGAACATGAACGGCTGTCCGACAACGATGACGAGCGTCGACATCTGCTTTGCCATCGTGTCGCTGATTATGTTTACGCGTTTTATGAAATATCCGACGAGCACCATGAACAGAAGGGTCATTACGGCGCTCGTGACTACGCCAATGTCAATTGTTTCCATCAGAGTGAAGCGCGTTGAGCTTTGCCTTGAGAGCCTTCATATCAACGAGCATATCCTCCTTCTTTCTCGGGTCGCGAAGCAACGCGGACGGGTGATAGACCGCGCACATCTGGAAGCCGCCGCGCTCAAACCACACGCCATGCTCCTTGGTGATCTTGAAATCGGGTTTGATCAGCCGCATCGCCGAAATGCGTCCGAGACATACGATGAACTTCGGCTTGATAAGCTTAACCTGCTCGCGCAGAAAGCCTATGCAGGCATCCTCTTCCTCGGGCTTCGGGTCGCGGTTCTTGGGCGGACGGCACTTCAGGATGTTGGCTATGTAAACGTCCTCGCGCTTTATGTCGACCGCCTCAAGATAGCGGTCGAACAGCTTTCCCGCCGCGCCGACGAACGGAATGCCCGACAGATCCTCCTTCTCGCCGGGCGCTTCGCCGACGAACATCAGGTCAGCGTTCCGGTTTCCCGTCCCGAAGACCGATTTTGTTCTTGTAGCTCCCAGCGGGCAGGCGTTGCAGGCGGCGCAGGCAGCTTCTAATTCTTCAAAGGTCATACTTTTTACTCCTGGATTTTCAGATTGTGAGGCGCGTACGCCACTCAAGGCACGCACGCGACTCATATAATATTATATCATACTTTCGAGGATTTTAACAGCCCTTTTTTCACAAAAATTAAAACAATGCTCTTTTATATAATAAATCGCGCCCTGAGATTTTATATTTCGTCCATATTCACCTATAATCGCCTCGACTCCGAGCCCTCTTTCGAGGTAATCATGCCATGTGACCGTCTCCGAGACGACTAAAAACCATCGTTTCGGCGAATCCTCGTACCACGCCGAGGATTCGCCGCCCAGGAAACTCAGCCGCTTGCAGCAGGCGAGCAGGTCGTCGAGCGAGTCGAAGCAGCCGATGTAGGTGACCGGCAGCTCGCCTGAGCCGCCGCGGATGTGTTCGCCGAGCCGGGTTATGTAGACCTCCGCGCCGCCGTCCTTCGACGGATAGAGCTGAATGAAGAGCCGGTCGTTTCCGGGGTCGAATCCGAGGTCGCCCGCGTCGTCGAGAAGCGCCTTGAAGGTCTGCTTCGAGTCGGGCTCTTCCCCGCTCTCAATTACCGGCTTCAGGTCGTAGCGAATGACATCCTCGCGCGTGAGCATGAGTTTAAGCTTGCCGGGGCTTATCAGAATGTGTTCCATTTCGTTTTTCCTTTCAGATATTCTTATTATATTATAAGCGATTTCGCGCGAAAATGAAACACAAAGTTTATGTAAATCGAGAGCAAAATTGGAAGTCCGGCTCGTTTTTCCCACAAAACGATGAGAGGAGCGCCGTTTAACGGCAGACTCCCCTCAAAGACGGTAAAAATTTTCAGATGAGCTTTGCGAGGAAATAACCTATCGCGAGACCGATTATGAGCGTCACGACGATATGCGGAATGTCCTCCTTCGTAACCGTGAGCTTCGGCTTGATCTCAGCGACGCGGCGCTCGAGATTCTCGTAAGCCTCGGTCAGATTCTCGCGTGCCTCGGCGAGGTTCTCACGCGACTTCTCGCGCGCCTCGGCAAAGCTCTCACGAGATCTCTCGCGTGCCTCGCGCGACTTCTCACGGGACTTCTCGATGCTCTCGTTGATGCTCTCGCGCAGCTCGGAGAGCTTTTTCGAGCTGGTCTTCTTCAGGTTCGGGAAGGCGTTGAGCACACGCTTCGCGCCGCCCTTTTCGGTGAGCTGCTCAGAGAGCTGATCGAATTTCTGTTTGAGCTCGAGCGTCTCTCCCGAGAGGAATCCGCCGACGTTGTCCGAGTTCTCCTTGAGTTTGGCGGCTATCGAGTCCATCAGGCGAATCTTCTTCTTGATGCCGGCAATCGTTACAACTGTAGCGGCAAGGTCGGCGAGCAGGAGTCCGAGCAGGGTGAATATGACGATGAGTCCGACCGTGTTGCGCAGCAGCTTGCAGAGCATGTCGGTGAACGGCAGCACGAGTTTCACAACGAATACGCACGCGACGCCCCAGATCAGCGAGAATTTCAGGCAGATATAACCGCCGAGGTTGAAGGGCTCGTTCGTGTAGTCCCACCACTTCTGGTGGAAGACCTTCTCGAGCACAAAGCCGGTCACGAATTCGATAAGCGACGTGACGATGACAGAGCCGATGAAGAGGAGTATGAGGCTTGAACTAAGCGGACGGAGGGTTATCGCGACGATGACCATCCCGAAGCCGTAGATCGGACACCACGGACCGTTCAGGAAACCGCGGTTGACAAATTTTCCGAGGACGAGCGCGGCGTAGATGACTTCGAGCATGTAGCCGACGATCGCGTAGAGCAGAAAATAGACGAGGATGTCAGAGAACGACATTCCCGAGATTATCGGTGTGAACATAAATTCCTCCGGGATTACGGATTTGTGAGAATTTTTCCGAGCTTCGAGTCGGCGTCGAGTATGACGGTCTTGTCACTTCCGTTGAGGGACGCCTTGAGAGCGTCGAGCGCGCGCAGGAACTCGTAGAATTCCTTCTTGTCGTCGGTGTCGTAAGCCTCGGCGAGGAGACGCATGTACTCCTGTTCGCCCTCAGCCTCGAGGCGCGCCGCCTCAGCCTCGGCGTTTGAGATGACGATGTTGACCTGCTTATCGACGTCGTTGCGGATGATCGAAGCCTCGTAGTTTCCGTCGGCGGTATACTTCTCGGCGATCTGGTTGCGGTCGGAGATCATTCGCTCGTAAACCGCCTGCTCGTTGTTGTCGGGCAGGTCGAAACGCTTGATCTTTACGTCAAGGACGTTGATGCCGTAGGTCTCGCAAAGCGACGCGACCTCCTTGGTGATGCCGGTGTAGATGTCGTTGCGCTCGGAGGCGTCGTCCATGTTGATGATGTCCGACTGCTGGAGCTTACCCATGAGGTTTTTGAGCGAGTTGTAGGTGACTGCGTTGAGGCGCGCCTCAGCCTCGGATGTGGTCCCGAGCGAGCGGTAGAA
>CAKSOR010000082.1 GCA_934477985.1 uncultured Eubacteriales bacterium | reverse complement strand
GCTCAACACGACCGGTAGCGACAGTACCACGACCGGAGATCGAGAAGACGTCCTCGACAGGCATAAGGAAGGGAAGGTTATCATTGCGCTCAGGAGTCGGAATGTACTCATCGACAGTGTTCATGAGCTCGATGATCGAAGCGTACTCAGGAGCGTTGATGTCGGTCGAGGTGGAGAGGAGAGCCTCACGAGCGGAGCCGCGGATGATAGGAGTATCATCGCCCGGGAAGTTGTACTCGTTGAGGAGGTCACGGATCTCCATGTCGACGAGGTCGAGAAGCTCTTCATCGTCAACGATGTCGCACTTGTTCATGAAAACAACGATTGCGGGAACGCCGACCTGACGAGCGAGCAGAACGTGCTCACGGGTCTGCTGAAGAGGTCCGTCAGTACCAGCGACGACGAGGATAGCGCCGTCCATCTGAGCTGCACCGGTGATCATGTTCTTGACATAGTCAGCGTGACCAGGGCAGTCGACGTGAGCGTAGTGACGCTTAGCGGTCTCGTACTCAACGTGACGGGTGTTGATTGTGATACCACGTGCCTTCTCCTCGGGCGCGTTGTCGATCTGGTCGTAAGCGAGGAACTCGTTCTTACCGTTCTGGATAGCGAGAACCTTGGTGATAGCAGCGGTAAGGGTGGTCTTGCCGTGGTCGACGTGACCGATGGTACCGATATTAACGTGGGGTTTCGTTCTTTCGAATTTAGCCTTTGCCATTTTTCAATCCTCCTTAGAGATTGGTTAAGATTTATTTGTGTCAAAACCGCGCAGAGCGGTTTGTAACCGGAAATATATCCGGGATATCCGGGAGAATTCCCGGATATCGACGGGAAATTTACGCGTTTGCCTTGCCGCGGGCAGCGATGATCTCGTCCTGGATGGACTTCGGAACCTGCTTGAAGCAGAGAGGCTCCATCGTGTACTGAGCACGACCCTGGGACTTGGAACGCATGTCGGTCGCGTAACCGAACATTTCGGAGAGCGGAACTTCCGCGATGATCTCGGTGACGCCCTTGCCGTTGTCATTCATGGACTGAATAGCGCCGCGGCGGGAGTTGAAGTCGCCGATAATATCGCCGAGGTAGTCGTTCGGGGTGATGGTGGTGACTTTCATGATCGGCTCGGTGAGAACCGGGTCTGCCTTTCTCATAGCTTCCTTGAAAGCCATGGAGCCGGCGATCTTGAACGCCATTTCCGAAGAGTCGACTTCGTGGTAAGATCCATCATAAAGAGTTACCTTGACGTCAACAACGTTGTAGCCAGCGAGGACACCATTCTGCATTGCGCTCTGGATACCCTGGTTGACAGGCTCGATGAATTCCTTCGGAATTGCACCGCCGGTGACAGCGTTGATGAATTCGTAACCCTTGCCGGGCTCGTTGGGCTCGAGGATGATCTTGACGTGACCGTACTGACCCGAACCACCCGACTGCTTCTTGTACTTGCACTCGTGGTCGACCTTCTTGCGGATGGTCTCCTTGTACGCGACCTGCGGCTTACCGATGTTAGCCTCGACCTTGAACTCGCGGAGGAGTCGGTCGATGATGATCTCGAGGTGGAGCTCACCCATTCCGGCGATGATGGTCTGACCGGTCTCTTCATCAGTATAGGTTCTGAAGGTGGGGTCTTCCTCTGCGAGCTTCGCGAGAGCGATGCCCATCTTCTCCTGACCAGCCTTGGTCTTGGGCTCGATAGCCTGACGGATGACAGGCTCCGGGAATTCCATCGACTCGAGGATGACCGGATGCTCTTCATCGCAGAAAGTATCACCGGTTGTGGTGTACTTCGTCGAAACGACTGCGGCGATATCACCTGCATAGCAGGTCTCGAGATCCTTACGGTCGTTAGCGTGCATCTGAAGAATACGTCCGAATCTTTCCTTCTTGTCCTTGGAAGAGTTGTAAACGTTCGTGCCGACCGAGACAGAACCCGAATATACGCGGAAGAAGCAGAGCTTTCCGACGAAGGGGTCGGTCATGATCTTGAACGCGAGAGCGGAGAAGGGCTCACTGTCAGACGGATGTCTGTCCTCTTCATCGCCGGTATCGGGGTTTATACCGCGGATAGCCGGGATATCTGTAGGAGCGGGCATGTAGTCGATGATAGCGTCGAGCAGCTTCTGGACGCCCTTGTTCTTATAGGAAGTACCGCAGCAGACAGGGACGATCTCGTTTGAGATGCACGCCTTGCGGAGCGCGGTCTTCAGCTCGGGAACGGTGATCTCCTCACCGTCGCAGTAGCGCATGAAGAGTTCCTCGTCGGTCTCGCAGATAGCCTCGACCATCTTGGAACGGTACTCCTGTGCCTTTTCGAGCATGTCAGCGGGGATTTCCTCGACACGCATGTCCTTACCGAGGTCATCGTAGTAAACATCAGCCTTCATCTCCATGAGGTCGATGATACCGCGGAACTCAGCCTCAGCACCGATCGGGAGCTGAACCGGAACAGCGTTTGCGTGGAGTCTCTCGTGCATCATCTCGACGACGCGGTAGAAGTTCGCGCCGGTGATGTCCATCTTGTTGACATATCCCATACGCGGGACCTGATACTTGTCTGCCTGACGCCAGACAGTCTCAGACTGGGGCTCGACGCCGCCCTTAGCGCAGAAGACGGTGACAGAACCGTCCAGGACGCGCAGCGAACGCTGAACCTCGACAGTGAAGTCAACGTGACCGGGGGTGTCGATTATATTGATGCGGTGGGGTTCATACTGATGACCCGAACCGGCCCAGTAACAGGTGGTAGCGGCGGAAGTGATGGTGATACCTCTCTCCTGCTCCTGCGCCATCCAGTCCATGGTAGCCGCGCCATCGTGAACGTCACCCATCTTGTGAATCTTACCCGTATAGAACAGAATACGCTCGGTGGTCGTAGTCTTACCGGCATCGATGTGAGCCATGATACCGATATTACGGGTTCTTTCAAGCGGGTATTCTCTTGCCATTTAGTTTCTCCTTTTCAAGAAAATAGCGGGAACGGTACAGATTAATATCTGTAGTGAGCAAACGCCTTGTTTGCCTCTGCCATTCTGTGAGTTTCTTCCTTCTTCTTGAAAGCTCCTCCGGCAGAATTGATAGCGTCGATGATCTCTCCTGCGAGTCTGTCTGCCATCGTTCTTTCACCGCGTGTTCTCGAATAGGTCGTGATCCAGCGCAGACCCAGGGTCTGGCGTCTCTCAGCTCTTACCTCCATAGGTACCTGATAGGTCGAACCGCCTACGCGGCGAGCCTTGACCTCAAGTACGGGCATGACATTTTCAAGAGCTTCATTGAAGGCTTCGAGGGGATTGCGACCCAGCTTGGACTCCACGATTGCGAAAGCATCATAGACGATCTTCTGAGCGACACCCTTCTTGCCATCATACATAATGTTGTTGATAAGCTTTGTAACGAGCTTAGAATTGTACAACGGATCCGGTAAAACGTCTCTTTTGGAAATTTGACCTCTTCTCGGCATTGTAACTTCCCTCCTTCATATAAATGAATTCATAGGTACTCGAAAGTTGACTCCCGTAAATGCTTGTCCATTGAAACGTCCGGAAATTCGGATAAACAAATTTCGGTTTTCAAAGTATAAGCGCATTTCGGCTGTTTTCTATACCTTGCTGTATTTTTCCCCGAGAGAGCGGGGACTCGTGAGAGCGGAGAACTACCTTTCTGACGGTAATTACTTCTTCTTTGCTCTCTTAGCGCCGTACTTGGAACGGCTCTGGTTGCGGTTGGCAACGCCCTGAGCGTCGAGAGTGCCGCGAATGATGTGGTAACGCACACCAGGCAGGTCACGTACACGTCCGCCTCTGATGAGGACGACAGAGTGCTCCTGGAGGTTGTGTCCGATACCGGGAATGTACACAGTCGCCTCGAGTCCGTTGGTGAGTCTTACACGGGCAATCTTACGAAGAGCCGAGTTAGGCTTTTTCGGGGTAGTCGTGGTGACCTTCGTGCATACGCCTCTCTTCTGAGGAGAGCTTGCGTCGGTCGCGGAGTCGGTCAGAGTGTTGAAGCCGTGCTGAAGCACAGGAGCCTTCGACTTGTAGGTTGCCTTTTCACGACCATGCTTGACGAGCTGATTAAAGGTTGGCATATCGCACCTCCTTTGAAAATAATAAAATTTGTTTATCCGTGACCGAAATTCCTCTTTCGCCGGAACATCAGTCCAGATATGATTAATTATATCACGCTTTTCGCGAATTGTCAAGGGTTTTCGCGAAAAAAATCCCGGAAAAAATGTTTTTGCGCGATTTTTATCAAGTGCAACAAATATTGCTTTGACGCGATTCATTATTCTCCCGGAATCAACAATTTATTCAGCGCGGCATAATATATATCGAGGTGATCTTAATTGAGCGGGATATTCGAGATAATCGCGGCTATGCTCGCGGCGTTCGGTCTCTGGACGCTTCTGCACTCTCTTTGCGATCTGATGCTGTATCCGCGGGCACTGAGGCGGCGGGTGAATGCGGCAGTTTTCATAAATAATGAGACCTCCGACCTGCCCGAAATTGCCGCATATGTAAAAACTCTCGTGAAGGAGGGCAAAATTTCGCCTGAGAGGTTGATTATTGTCGCCGAAAGTGATATAATTAATGGAGCGGAGCTTGAGGGCTCGGGATTCAGGGTCATCGTGCCAATGGAGGAAAAAGATGCCGGAGAATGAAAGCGCGGAGATAACCATCTGCGGAACGGTCGAAAATATCATTTATTGCAACGAAGAGAACGGCTACACGGTCTTCGACCTCTCGTGCGACGAGAAGCCGGAGGGCGTCGACGATATAATCACGGCTTTCGGCTCGATGCCGGATCTCGCGGTCGGCGAGAAGCTGAGGCTTGAGGGTTCGTGGAGCTTTTCGAAGAATTACGGGCGGCAGTTCAGAGTCGCCCGCTTTGAGGTGCGCCTTCCGAGCACCGAGAACGAGATACTCCGCTATCTGTCGAGCAGCGCCGTCAAGGGCATCGGTCCGAAGACCGCCGAGAAGCTGGTCGAGCAGTACGGCGAGGACACATTCGACGTAATCGAGAACCACCCCGAGTGGCTCGCCAAGCTGCCCGGCATCTCGCAGAAGAAGGCGAACGAGATCTCTGAGGCGTTCAGGGCTCAGCACGGCGTGCGTTCCTTGATGATGTACTGCCGCGAGTTCCTGACCGCCGCGATGTCGTCGATGGTCTACAAGAAATGGGGCGGCTCGGCAATCGACATGATCAGCTCGAATCCATACAGGCTCTGCGAGGAGTTCACCGGCATCGGCTTTGAGCGCGCCGACAAGCTCGCGCAGTCGCTCGGCGTCGAAAAGGACTCGGAATTCCGGATAATGAGCGGAATCCGCTATGTCCTCGGCGAAAACTCGAGAAACGGCGGACACGCCTTCCTGCCGTTCGACAAGCTGGTCGGAGCCGCCTCGATGACGCTCGGAGTCGCGCGTGAGAAGATCGCCTCGGCGGTCGACAAGCTCGTCGGGGAGCGGCGGCTTGTCAGGTGCGGCATTTCGGGGCTCGACGCGGTCTACGACAACTTTTCATACCGCACCGAGCGCGAGATCGCGGCGAAGCTCGAGCTGCTGGACAAGCTCTGCGCGCACCTCGACGCCGGCGATGTCGAGCGCTCAATCCTGAGAATCGAGGTCGAGGAGTCGAAAAAGTACGCGTCATTGCAGCGCAAGGCGATCGCGTCGGCGATCAACAACGGCGTGATGATTCTGACCGGAGGTCCGGGAACCGGAAAGACGACGGTTATCCGCGCGGTGATACGCATTCTCGAGTCGCTCGAGCTCGATGTCGCGCTCGCCGCCCCGACCGGACGCGCCGCGAAGCGAATGTCCGAGGCTACTCAGTGCGAGGCGCGGACAATCCACCGCCTTCTCGAGATGGAATACAACGGCGAGGAACGCGACAACTTCAAGAAAAACGAAAACGACCTCCTTGAAGAGGACGTGATTATAGTCGACGAGGCGTCGATGATCGACATGTACCTGATGAACTCGCTTCTGAAGGCGATCAAGCCGGGCGCGAGACTCATGCTCATCGGCGACTCGGATCAGCTGCCGTCGGTCGGCGCGGGTAATGTGCTCAACGACCTCATCGCGTCGGAGAGATTCTGCACGGTCAAGCTGACCGAGATCTTCCGCCAGGCGGAGGAGAGCCTGATAATCACTAACGCGCACAGAATAAATGAAGGTACTTATCCCATACTCAACTCGAAATCGGGCGATTTCTTCTTTCTGCCTCGGAAGACCGACAAGGAGATCGCCGACACGATCGTCGACCTCTGCCTGAATCGCCTTCCGAAGACCTACGGCGAGGAAGCCGACGGAATCCAGGTCATCTCGCCGTCAAGGCGCGGCACGGCGGGCACAGAGACCCTGAACCGGCTGCTCAAGGAGGCGCTCAATCCGTCAGCGCCGAAAAAGCGCGAGAAGACCTTCCGCGACGTCGTCTACCGCGAGGGCGACCGGGTCATGCAGATAAAGAACGACTACGACCTCAGTTGGGAGCGCGACGGCAAGGAGGGGCTCGGCGTCTTCAACGGCGACATCGGCGTTATAGAGACGATCAACACGACCGACGAGGAGATGGTCATCGACTTCGAGGACCGCGTCGTCAAGTATGATTTCACGAAGCTGGAGGAGCTCGAGCACGCCTACGCGATAACCGTCCACAAGAGTCAGGGGAGCGAGTATCCGTTCGTGATAATCCCGATGTACTCCTCCTGCCCGCCGCAGCTGTTGTCAAGAAATCTGCTTTACACCGCGGTGACGCGCGCGCAGAAGATGGTCATACTGGTCGGCGACCCGGCGATCGTCGCGCGGATGGTCGACAACAACCGCCAGGTAATGCGCTACACGGGGCTGATGCGGCATGAATAGATTCGCGCGCGAACTGCTTTCGGCTCTGATACCCGAGCTCTGCGCGCTCTGCCGCCAGCCGGTCGAGAATTCGCGCGACTGCCCGTTCTGCGTCGACTGCCTGCTGAAATGGGAGGCGGCAAAGCGCGAGGCGTCAAAAGAAGCACTCGGCGGCGTGCCGACAATCTGCTTCTCGGATGGAGAATTCGGGAAGGCGCTCTATCTCGCGTTCTACGACCCGGGATCGCCTGATCACGCGCCGAACGCGCTGGTCTACAAGCTCAAGCACCGCGCGACGCGATCGCTTATGAAATTCGTCGCGGATGAATACGCCGGACTGCTTGAGCGCGGCGTGCCCGAGCTTTTCGATGGCACTTTCGATCGGGATGACGTGATCGTCACCTGGATGCCTCGCCGCCCCGAGTCAGTGCTCGGGTACGGCTACGACCACATGGAGCTCGCCGCGAAGGAACTCGCGAAGCGCTGCGGATTCGTGTACGGGAAGCTGCTGATCCGCCGCAAGGGCTCGGCCGAGCAGAAATCGCTGAGCGCCGAGCAGCGGCTCGGGAATATCGGAAAGAGTCTCGCGGCGGCTGACACGGATCTCGGCGGGAAGATCGTGATACTTATCGACGACCTTGTGACGACCGGCGTTTCGATGAAGGTCAGCGAGGAACTTCTGCTTAAAGCCGGAGCGCGGATGGTCATCTGCGCGGCGCTGCTCGCGACCCGGCGCAAATAAATTCAAAGGATCTGATAAAAATGAACAGGGATCTCACAAGCGGCGACCCGGCGAAGGGTCTGCTGCTCTATACGCTGCCGCTTCTCGGAAGCGTCTTCTTCACACAGCTCTACAATGTCGCGGACAGTCTTGTCGCGGGAAACTTCCTCGGCGAGAGCGCGCTGGCTGCGGTCGGAAACGCCTCGGAGATAACGCTTATCTACACTGCGTTCGCGTTCGGCTGCAACATGGGCTGTTCGGTCGTCATCTCGCAGCTCTTCGGATCGGGCGATCACAAGGCGCTGAGGACGGCGGTCTCGACCTCATACATCTCGTTCGGGATAGTCTGCGCGATTCTGACGCTACTCGGACTGCTTTTCAGTCCGGCGGCGCTCGAGCTGATACGCACGCCCGCCGAGATTTTCGGCGACTCTAAGACCTACATATTGATATACACGCTCGGAATGCCGTTTGTGTTCTTCTACAATATAGCGACCGGGATTTTCTCGGCGCTCGGCGACTCGCGGACGCCCTTCATATTCCTTGCGATCTCGTCGAGCGCGAACATCTTCGTCGACATCCTCTTTGTCACGGCGTTCGGGATGAGCGTCGACGGACTAGCCTGGGCGACCGTTCTCTGCCAGTGCGCGAGCTGCGTTTTCGCGATGATAGCGCTTACAAAGCGGCTGCGGGCGATGAACGACGACGGCAGCGACGGGATTTTCTCGTCCGCGACGCTCAGAAAAATCATGCGGGTCGCGATTCCGAGCGTCTTGCAGCAGGCGTTCATCTCGGTCGGAAACATCGCGGTGCAGGGTGTCATCAACGGCTTTGGCGAGAGCGTCATGGCGGGCTCGACCGCGGCTCTGAAGCTCAACGCGATCGCGACCTCCTGCCTGACCGCCGACGCGAACGGGCTTTCGACCTACACCGCGCAGAATATCGGCGCCGGAAAACCGGAGCGCGTCAAGAGCGGCTACAAAGCGGCTCTCCTGCTCGGTGCGGCGACCTGTGTTCCGCTTGTCGTCAGCTATTTCGGCTTCGGGAACTTCTTCGTCTCGCTCTTCATGGAGAACGGCAGCGAGGCGGCGCTCTCGACCGGACGGCTCTTTCTGCGTATCGTCTCGCCGTTTTATTTCGTTATCATGTTCAAGATCATGACCGACGGAGTCCTTCGCGGGGCGGGCGCGATCAACCACTTCATGATCACGACCTTCGCCGATCTCTTCCTCCGTGTGATACTCTCGATGGTCTTCGCT